>CAYOKA010000064.1:0-12030 GCA_964404395.1 uncultured Oscillospiraceae bacterium
TATAGTGGTTGTTTCAATTGGCATCTCCATATTTTTGATTAGCAGGCCAAACCGTATTGTGCTGTTTACAAATACGGATCAGAAGCAAATAGGCGAAATGATAAGTGTATTAAATGATAATGGCATTTGGAATTCTGCCGAAAACGGTGGTACCAGTATCGTCATTGATTCAAAGGACAATAATAAAGCGCAGATTCTTTTAGCTCAGGCCGGTTATCCCAGGGAGGGCTTTACTTTTGAAGATGCCATATCCAATATCGGTCTAACCAAAACTCAGCAGGACAAGGAAAAGATTTGGCAGCATCAACGTGTTTCTGATTTGGAAAGAAAAATAGAGCTGTTGGACAATATTGACGAGGCTGCTGTTACGCTTGCGACACCGGAGACTTCCATTTTCCTTAATGCCAGCTCGGATCGACCAAGACCTACTGCGTATATCATGGTTAGACCCAATAAGACCCTTTCCTCGTCTCAGGTGGAAGGCATAGTAATGCTAGTTTCGAGGAGTGTTGAAAATCTTGACCCTAATGATATAACCATTGTTGACAACAACAGTAATATACTTAACGTAACTTCAGGAGACGATTCAATAAGTACCGCAAACAGCCAGGAGGAGCTGAGGAAAAAGAGAGAGGGCGAGCTTGAACAAAAGGTGCTGGATTATTTCAGCGGCGGGCAGTTTGAGAATTTTGACACTCTACGAGTTGTAGCAAATGTTGCTCTTGATTTTGATAAGTATAAATCACAGACGAAGTCTATTACCAATCCCGAAGGCATGGAAGGCGGGGCTGTGATTAGTAGCAGCATCAAAGAAGAGATAGTGAAGAATGGCACAGAGGGGGGAGAGCCCGGTCTTGGCTCTAATCCCGGTGATACCGGTGCGACAGGATATAGGACTGGCTCCGGCTCATCATCTGACTATTCCAATACGCAGGAAGATATAAACTACGGCTATGATGAGGAGCTACGGGAACAGGAAAAGGCTACGGGGAAATTCATACCGGAGGATAGTGGGATTGCGATATCATTATGGTATGGAAATAAGGTTACTGATGATTCCGGACTCAATGATGACTTTATTTCAGAAATAAGGACTGCGGCCAGCACTGCGACAGGTGTACCGATTACAAATATCACAGTTAGTAAGCTAAAGCTGGCACCAGTAGAGGTTATTGAAAAGACGTCACTCGAAAGAATTAATGAACTTTTTAGGGACTATGGTTTTTTTGCACTGATGATTCTTTTAATCATCGGTTTAATTATTTTAAGCATACCCAGAAAAAAGGGCGTAGAAGCAACACATGTACAGCAGCCCGCAACGGCTACTGGGCCACGGTTCATAGTTCATGATCAGGAGGATCCGCTGCCTGAGATCGAACTGGAAGAAAGATCGGAGATTAAGAAACAGCTAGACAAGTTTGTCAAGCAAAAACCTGAATCTGTTGCTCAACTATTGAGAAACTGGCTTTCTGATGATTGGGAATAGCTAAACGAGGCAAATACCCTAAACAATGTATAGGAGAGGTTAATTTGTATGGCAAGAGCGGGATATAGATCTGAAAGAACTGGTAGAGAAAAGGCTGCAATGCTTTTAATTTCAATTGGGCCTGAAAAATCAGCTGAAATTTTCAGGCACCTCAAAGAAGAAGAAATAGAGCAGCTGACATTGGAGATAGCAAATATCAGGACTGTAGCACCTGATGAAAAGGAAAAGGTAATGGAGGAGTTCTACCAGATATGTCTCGCTCAGGATTATATTGCCGAGGGCGGTATCGGCTATGCCAAAGAGATACTTGAAAAAGCTCTCGGCACCCAGAAGGCTCTTGATGTCATAAACAAGCTGACAGTATCATTGCAAGTGAGGCCTTTCGAATTTGTAAGAAAGACAGACCCCGCACAGCTACTAAATTTTATCCAGAAGGAGCATTCTCAGACAATCGCACTTATACTTGCCTATCTCAAGCCACAGCAAGCTTCTGTTGTACTTGCTGCATTGCCACAAGATAAGCAGGCAGATGTTGCAAGACGTATTGCAACGATGGATCGCACTTCGCCTGAAGTAATAAAAGAGGTGGAACGCATATTGGAAAAGAACCTTTCATCCCTTGTAACCGAAGATTTCACAGCGTCAGGCGGGGTACAGGCTATTGTTAATATACTCAATACTGTTGATAGAGGAACAGAAAAATACATTATGGAGACACTGGAAATTGAAGATACCGATCTTGCCGAGGAAATCAGAAAGAGGATGTTTGTGTTCGAAGACATTCTTACCTTGGACAATCGTTCTATACAAAGATTCCTGCGTGATGTTGAGAATAATCTACTTGCCATTGCCTTAAAGGGTGCAACCGAGGAAGTGCAAAAAATTATTTATGCAAATATGTCTAAGCGTCTTTCGGAAATGATAAAAGAGGATATCGAGTTTATGGGGCCTGTTAGGCTTAAGGATGTCGAAGAGGCTCAACAGAAGATTGTTAATATAATAAGAAAGCTCGAGGATGCAGGTGAAATTGTAATATCCAGGGGCGGAGGAGATGAAATCATTGTATAACAAGGTCTTCAAAAACAACCAAATAACCTATGGGAGACCGTATCAGATTAGGGTAGCGGATGACCTGCGGCACTATTCGAAAGCCAATGATGCGCAAGTGAATGATGAGGAAGATTTTCTTGATTCATCGGATCCGCAGATAATTCTTAAGAATGCAAAAGGAAAGGCTGAACTTCTCATAAAAGAAGCTCAACTTGAAGCAGACAGGCTTATGCAAACCTCGCAGGAGCAGGCGCAGGAGCAAGCTAGAAGTATCGCCGAGGAGGCATGGCAGACAGGATATGCTGAAGGAATGGAAGCTGCCGCCCAGCAAAACAGATCCCTTCTTGAAGAAGCAGAACAGATAAAGCGAAATGCAGCTGAGGAATATGAAAGCCAAATGAATTCAATGGAAGCTGATATGCTAGCTCTTGTACTTGATGTTGCCAGAAAGGCTGTGGCAGGTGAACTGGCCATAAACAAGGGGGTAATTATGCAGCTTGTTCGGGATGCCCTGCCTGGTTGCTCAGCTAAAAGCGATGCTGTAATAAAAGTGTCACCCGATGATGCCGATTATTTGGAAGGAAATGCAGAGGAGCTTTATTCTCAATTAGAGGGCGTAGACAATTTGAAAATAGTAAGGGACAGTGCTTTGAAGCCAGGAGACTGCATTATTGAAACACCACTAGGCAGTGTTGATGCAGGAGCAGGTACGAGATTGGAAAAGATTGAAGAAACATTTAAAGAAGAATTGTCTGGAAGATAGTTAACTTGGAAGTGAGGATTTTGTCAAGTGCATGGTATCCTTGAAAAATACCACAATCTATTAGAAAAATCTAATTACGTCAGATACTGCGGCAAGGTCTCCAAGGTAGTAGGGCTTACTATAGAATCGGAAGGCCCGGAGGTAGACATAGGCGAGCTTTGTCAGATTTTTGCATCCAGGGGCAAAAGGATAATACACACAGAGGTTGTTGGTTTCAGGGACAACAAAGTCCTTCTGATGCCCCTTGGAGAGATGGCCGGTGTCGGACCTGGGAACATGATTGTAGCTTCTGATACGGTGCTAAAGGTGGGGGTAGGTGATGGTCTCACAGGCCGTGTTCTTGATGGTCTGGGATATCCCCTAGACGGAAAGGAGCCTTTCAAACCGGGTCAATACTATCCAATCAATAGCAAACCACCTCATCCACTAAGAAGAAAAAGAATAACTGAGCCCCTTGTGCTTGGAATAAAGGCTATTGATGGACTGCTGACAGTAGGAAAGGGTCAACGTATAGGCATATTCTCCGGCAGTGGCGTGGGTAAAAGCACTCTGATGGGTATGATAGCTAGGAATACAAAGGCCGATATTAACGTTATTGCGCTAATAGGGGAGCGCGGGAGAGAGGTTAGAGAGTTCCTGGAGAAGGATCTTCAGGAGGAGGGCTTGTCACGGTCGGTTGTGATAGTTGCAACCTCCGATCAGCCGGCACTTGTCAGGCTAAAGGGGGCCTTGGTTGCAACAGCTGTGGCAGAATATTTCAGAGATCAGGGGAAAGATGTTTTGCTATTGATGGATTCGCTGACGCGTTTTGCCATGGCTCAAAGAGAGGTTGGACTATCTACGGGAGAGCCGCCTGTCTCAAGAGGATATACGCCCTCGGTATTCAGTGTTATGCCAAAGCTGCTTGAGCGTGCAGGCAACTCTGAGAAAGGCTCGATTACCGGCCTTTATACAGTGCTCGTTGACGGGGACGATATGACTGAGCCTGTAACAGATACTGCCAGAGGCATATTAGATGGGCATATTGTGCTGTCAAGGTCACTTGCCAACAGAAACCAATACCCGGCTATAGATGTGCTGGCAAGCATCAGCCGTGTTATGCCGGACATTATTTCAGATGAGCATAAGATTGCCGCTGCAGAGCTTAAGAAAGCCCTTGCTATCTACACAGACGCAGAGGATCTTATTAACATAGGTGCATATGTAAAGGGAAGCAATGATAAAATTGATTATGCCATTAGTCTGATAGATAAAATATTGGCCTTCATACAGCAATCTACAGAAGAACGTTTTGAGTTTGATGAGGTGCTAAGCTCACTCAACTCAATTTTTGAGAAGGATTAGGGGTGAGTTAGTGGCAAAGTTCACCTTCAATCTTGAAGCAGTACTAAGAATTAAAACGCAGAAGGAAGAAAGCATCAAGAATGAGCTTGGAAAGGCAGTTCAAAGGCTGGAGGCAGAGAAGCAAAAGCTGGCTAAGCTTGAGAATACTGTTGAGGAAATAACGGCGCAATTCAATAGAAAAGCCAAAAGAACCACCGTTCGTAAGCTAATTGAGTTCAATGAATACCTGTCTCTACTAGACTCCAAAATCAAAAAGCAAAAAGAAAATGTAAACTGTGCGGCTTCGGATGTCGATAGAATTAGAGAAGAGCTATTGCAAGCTGTTAAGGAAAGAAAAATACTTGAGAAATTAAAAGAAAAAAAGTTTGATGAATTTCTTCATGAGCAGAAAAAGCTTGAGCAAAAGTCAAATGATGAACATGTCAGCTTTATGCATAAGGCCGGCAGTGTAGGAGATTAGGAATGGCTAATGGTGTAAAGTCGAAAAAAAACGAAAAGGGCGGATTTCTTAGTTTAGTGACTATTTTGTTAGTTATCACTGTCATAATTGCTATTTTTGGTGGTGTTTTTTATTTTATTATTGCCAACAATATTGGCGGAGTAACAGAAAAGAACTATGCTTCAATAAAAAGCATACCGATTTTAAACCGCGCACTTCCGGGGCCTCCAGATCCTCTAAATCCAATATACATGACTAATGAAGAAATAAGAAGCCAATACATCGTCTACCAATCTGAGAATGCTGATTTGAATAAGCAGCTGGAGGAGGCAGAAAGCCAAATTGCCGAATACAGAGCATTTAAAGATGATTATGATGTTTTGGTTCAAGAGGTTCAGGCTCAAAAAGAGAATTTGGATGCCCGTGAGGCTCGTATTAGGGAAAGGGAGCTTTTACAACAGGAGCTACAGCTTGATATTGACAAACTGATTACCGAAGGTGACACAGCCTCTTTTGTAGCCTTTTTTGAGAAGCTTGATCCTGAAAATGCAGCCTTGATTTATGAGAGCGTAATGAAGAAAGAACAGATTGATGCGGAAATAAAAAAATTTGCGCAGATTTATGCAGAAATGAAGTCTGATGCAGCAGCAACAATATTTGAACAGCTGGGCAATTCCCAAATTGATATGATAGCTGGCACTCTTAAAGCTATGAATAGAACTAGTGCTTCAAAAATCTTGGAATCAATGACCCCTTCATTTGCAGCAAAGGTAACTGAGAGATTAGACGAGCTGTATAAGGGGAATTGATATATTGTTTTATTCGAAAGGAGGTGAAAAAATGACATTGACGGAATGTTTAATGGGGGGTCTTCAAGCAAACCAAGCAGAGATTATATCTATGATGGGCACTAAAACTACTCAAAGTATGCAAAATGGTAATACTTGTTCCAACTTCGATAAGATCCTTGACAGCAGGCTAAGGAGCAATAGAGGGGGAGACTACACGGCGGTTGACAAATACAATTCTTCGACTAATCATAGAGATGTCGGAGCAGAGGCAGTCAAGATGGATGCTCAACCCAGGTATAGGACCTTTCGCGAGGCAAATAATTGCAGTGAGACAACTGGGCCAATGGTGAAGAATACCGCTAGTAAAAATGCAGAGTATACCAGCAGGTTAGAAAAGGATGCCAGGGCCTCAGTCAAGCTGAAGGAAGAGGCCGAGACGGAAAACATAATTCAAATAATGGCACATATGCTTGGCCTTAACGTGGTGGATCTTCGCATAGTGTTGGATGATGCAGGCGTAGATTTGGAATTATTATACCCTATGCAAAGTACTGGCGAAATATCTGAAGCCTTATCACAGCATTTGGGGCTGACCGGTGAACAACAGGATGCACTTGAAAGCATGCTAAATCTTGCATGGCAATTGTTTGAAATACCCGTGGATCAGGATACTGCTGCAGAAATACCCGATGAGATTTCCCCCGCTTTAGCCGAGAACCTTCAATTGCCTCCAGATACTTATGAGGCAAAGGCTTCCGAGCTACCCGGTGATGCGACTTTGTTTAATACTTTCCCCCGGATGACAGATGAATCACCTTTAGATCAGTTGAGCACACAGATTATACTAAAGCTTAATGAATACGCTAAATTGCTGGAAGAGGACAGTGAATCCGCAGAGAAGGAATTAGCAAAGTTGCTGCTTCCATTGCTGGAAAAATCATCAATGAGAGGGCAAATGCTTGCTTCTCCTAAGCAGGGAACAGATGACTTGGATCTATTACCCGCCGAAACGAACATGACCGAGGCATCGGTAGAGGGAGCAGAGAAAAATATGCGAACCGAGTCCTGTGACGAGACCAGTCAGGAGATGAAGTTTCCAAAGGATCAGTTACAGCAGGTTTTACCAAAGACACCCCTTATATCCGACGAGTCACAATTACAGCCGGCATTTTCTGCTTTTACACAAGCAATTCAGGTTGCTTCTGAGATTAACACTGAGAGCTATGCAACAACAACTGCAAAAGAAATACTTAGCCAGATAATTGGTGAGGCACAGGTCATTCTGTCTGAGGGAAAGTCCGAGATGATAATGGATCTAAAGCCTGAAAGCCTTGGGAAGCTGTCTCTTAAGCTGATTACGGAGAAGGGCATTGTTATGGCGAAGTTTGTTGCCGAAAACCAGCAGGTTATGCAGGTGCTTGAGTCAAATATGCAGCTTTTAAAAGATTCTCTGCAAAAGCAAGGTCTAGCTGTTGCGGACTTTACTGTTTCTGTCAGACAGGAGTCTGCCAGCTTCAGTGAAAACAAGCGGCAATACGGCGGAGAGAACAGACATATAAAACTATCGGTTCGGAAAAGTTTAGCGGTTGAAACACAGTTCCCAGACTTCCCTCAGGCGACAAGCACTGGTAATCCCTATATTTGGGAAAGTAGCACAATTAATCTTACGGCATAGGAGGTGAAGAAATGAGCGTTTTAGGTATTAGCGGTAGCCAAAAGACAATTCAGGAGGTCATTGATTCAAATGCCTCAAACACAAGTGATAGGAAAACGGGAGAGCTTGGTAAAGATGACTTTCTAAACCTTCTTGTTACCCAACTCAGGTATCAAGACCCGTTAGCTCCAACGGAAAACACAGAGTTCATCGGGCAAATGGCGCAGTTTAGTTCGCTAGAGCAAATGCAAAACTTAAATACCAGCTTTAATGCGACAAAAGCATATGCACTGATAGGAAAAGGCGTTGTGGCAAATATCATTGACGATGCCACAGGTGAGATCACTGTATACGGAGGAGACGTTTCCAGCATAAAGATCAGTAATGGTAAATACTATGCAATTGTCTCCGGAGTTGAAGTGTCAATCGATGATATCGTGGATGTAACTGAGAGCTCCTATTCCTATGGCAACAATCTTTCCGCATTTGCAAACCTTATTGGATACAATGTTAATGGCATTGTATACAATTCCGAGGACGGCGATATGATTAAGGTGAGTGGCAAGGTAAAGGCACTGCAGAAGGGCATTTATGAGGATTATGCAGTAATGGATGGAGTCAGTGTCGAGATTGCGGGACTAAATACCACGGTGAAGACAACAGATGCAGAGTATCTCAGGAATACTCTTGAAACGGCTCATGCCAATGGCGAGGCAGTTGAAATCATTATCAAGGATAGTAATACCGGCAAATATGTTCCCGTTAAAGCTTACCTTGCGCAACTGGATATTGCTGATAATGGAAGGATTACAGCAGTTCTTAATGGGCTGCACGTACCTTTGGAGAGCATTACCCAAATAACAAAGCCAGAGGCTGAAACAGTGGAAGTGGTGGTGAATGACGATGGTGGTTGATAGCTCCGGAAACGCATTGAATAGGCCGATTATAACCAGTGAACCAGTAGTAAAAACCGGAAATGCGCTAAAAAACCAGAATGCTCATAAAAGCGCAAGAACAGATGGATTTGCCTCTATCCTGGAACAGACCCGGACTCGCAATGATGAAATTAAGTTTTCCAGGCACGCGCAGTTTAGGCTTCAGTCGAGAAACATCAGCCTTTCTCAGACCCAGAAGAACAAGATGAAGGAGGCGGTATCAAAGGCAGAATCGAAGGGAGTAAAGGATTCACTGGTACTGATGGACAACTTGGCTTTTGTAGTGAACGTAAGAAACAGGACGGTTATTACGGCGGCCAACAGCAATGAATTAAAGGATAATGTATTCACCAACATCGACGGAGCGGTAATAGTTTAAACAGCCGGACCCTTTCGGGAGGCTGTACATCCCTGAATGACGGAAGGGATGTGTTATTTACAAATCGAAGGAGGTCGAAAGACAGTATGATGAGATCAATGTTCTCAGGTGTGTCGGGTTTGAGGGCACATCAGACCAGAATGGACGTTATAGGCAACAACGTAGCCAACGTCAATACGGTCGGTTTTAAATCGGGAAGGGTAACCTTCCAGGAAATATTCAGCCAGTCTTTAAAGGGTGCCAGTTCGCCTGATACAGCAACCGGCAGGGGAGGTACGAATCCCATGCAAATAGGCCTTGGCCTTGGTGTGGGTGCCGTTGATACTATTACCACAAGGGGCAGCCTGCAAAGAACTGACAACCCTACTGATATGGCAATTGAAGGAGACGGCTTCTTTATATGCAGAGGCGGCAGCGGTGATACCTTCAAATTTACAAGGGCTGGCAACTTCACTATAGATAAGCTGGGCAACCTGGTCACAGGCAGCGGCCTGAATGTTTATGGCTGGCAGAAACTAAAGGAGGACGGTAGCGGAGAATTTGACTCGGAGGTTCCGATTGAGCCGATCAACCTCTATTCAGATAGCTACAGGAACAAGAGGATAATATCCGCCAGTTCCACATCCTTTGCCAACCTTGCAGGTAACTTAAATACATCAATGCCGACTGTTACGGGGGATCCGGATGAAGATGAACTGTTTTCGGTTCCTATGACAATATACGATGCTCTAGGTAACGATTACAAGATCAGCGTTGAATTCTGGAAAATAGATGCGCCTGCTGATGGAACCGTGTGGAACTGGAGAATAAACACAGGTTCACCCAATTTTACCGCTGATATAGTTCCTCAGGAAATTACCTTTACTCCTGAAGGAATCATTGACACTGGTAAAGGACCTATAGAAGTTGAGTTTGAGCCGGATGTTGATACTTCTGGAACAGGAACCTTTACTGTGGATTTTGACTTTTCAAAGCTTACGGCATTTGCAGCTGACAACTCCGTAAAGCCCCAGAGCGTGGACGGGTACACCTCCGGTAGCCTAGTCACCTTCAGTGTGGGCTCCGACGGAATACTGACCGGTATATATGACAACGGGCAGCAGCAGTCCCTTGGCTTAATGGCTATTTCAGGCTTTGAAAATCCAGCAGGGCTTCAGAAGGTGGGCGACAACATGTATATCCCAACCACCAACTCCGGCGAATACAAAGCAGTCAAAGCAGGAACCAGCGGTGTAGGCACACTGAATCCCGGTACTCTGGAGATGTCCAATGTGGATCTTTCTAAGGAGTTTACCGAAATGATCATCACACAAAGAGGCTTCCAAGCAAACAGCAGAATCATCACTACATCAGATGAAATGTTGCAGGAGCTGGTAAGTCTCAAGAGATAGACAAGTGCATAATAGTATGAACTAAATGTGTTATATAAGCTCTCACCGGATAGAATTCCGACAGCTAGAACTGTCGGAATCTTCTGGGGAGAGAAAAATGTGGGAAAAGGCTGTAGAAAATATGAAATAAACCCGATAATAGTTTCAGAATGTGAAAAAATTGCTAAATTTTGAAATTATCTATTGAGTTTTCGAGGTATTAATATTATGATTAAGTTAACCAGGCTCAATGGCTCGGTTTATGTCCTGAACAGTGATATGATAGAAACGATTGAAGCGACTCCGGATACGGTGATTTCCATTTCGGAGACAAAGAAGTATATCTGCAAAGAATCGGTGGAGGAAGTAATCGACAAAATCATTGAATTCCGCGGGAAGATTCTTATATATGCAGAGACACACAAAAGATAGAGGGGGCATAAGTTTTGGAGTCTAAAAAAATGTCATTAATACTGATTGTCATTATCGCTGTCCTCGCGCTTTCTTTGGCTATCCTTGCCGGATATTTACTAATTGTACAAGGGAGCAACGGAAATGGCGATGCTGAATTAGCGAAAGACGGCCAGTCCATCAATGGGGAAGATACTATTCAAATCCCAAGCGAAGATGATTTAATAAAGATATCCCTATATGATAATCCACGTTATTTCAACTTAAAAAGCGTGAACTCTGACAAGAGTTCCATAATACAGGCAAATGTCACCCTCAAATGTTATAAGGTATTGAAAAGAGATAAGGAAGTAAATGTACCTAATATGGTTAATGCCAGGTCTGAAGAGATACAAGAGCTTATTGTTAGATTTTTTATGACCCTGACGGCAGATGAGGTAAAGGATCCGACAATTATGGACAATGCAAAAATCGAGTTGGCAAATCAGATCAATATGTTATTGAATGAGGGTCTTGAAAAGACGGAAGATGTTGTTTATAGAGTAGTATTTTCGGAATGGCTGTTTCAGTAGAATTTATATACTATTTTATATAGACAGGAGGTGGTTTCCATGGGAGATATTTTATCACAAAATGAGATTGATGATCTGCTAAAAGCGTTAAGCACCGGTGAAATAGACGCACAAGAGATACAGTCCAGCAAGCAGGAAAAAAAGATTAAGAGCTATGATTTCAGAAGGGCTAGCAAGTTTGCCAAGGATCAGATAAAGACTCTTAATATTATTTATGATAATTATGCGCGTCTTATAACGAACTTCTTGACTGGATATCTCAGAACGCTTGTTCAAGTGGATGTTGTTTCTGTGGAAGCCTTGCCTTACGGCGATTTCAGCAACTCTGTTGCCAGCCCTGTTATACTGGCTATTGCAGATTTTGCCCCTCTTACAGGATCTATTATTTTTGAGATCGAGCCTAATGTGACATTTGCGTTGGTTGACAGGATATTGGGTGGAAAAGGTTCATCAATGGAAAGGGTAAGGGAGTTCACGGAGATTGAGCTTGCGATTATCGAGAGGATTATTATACAAATGCTCAATCTGATGCGGGAACCTTGGGAAAATGTAATTTCTATTAGACCGAGGCTGGACAAAATCGAAACAAATGCTCAATTTGCCCAAATAGTAGCACAGAATGAGACTGTTGCGCTAATTACACTAAGTACCCGCGTTGGTGATGTGGACGGTATGATAAATATTTGTATACCACATTTAGTTGTTGAACCCATTGTATCTAAGATGAATACTAGATTCTGGTTTTCCAGTGTGGAGAAGGAAGCTACACCAGAGATGAAGAAAAGCATTGAGAATAGGGTAGAACATACGAAGGTTCCTGTGAGGGCGATTCTGGG
>CAYOKA010000065.1:0-12023 GCA_964404395.1 uncultured Oscillospiraceae bacterium
TAGAAGCAGGCTATTGGCATCTGTATAGATACAATCCTATGCTGAAGGAAGAAGGTAAGAATCCATTTATTCTGGATTCCAAGGAACCTACCAAGTCTTACGAAGACTTTATTATGGGCGAGGTCAGATATTCTTCCTTGACAAGATCATTCCCGGAGAGGGCGGAGGTATTGTTTGAGGCTGCGGAAAAGAACGCAAAAGAGCGTTATGAGACATACAAGAAGCTGGCCGAAGGCTAATAGCTTCTTTGGAACGCAGATACTCCAAACTGATGTGAAAAGCTAGAAGAGGCGCTGTCCCGAAAAGGATAGCGCCTCTGTTACTTGTATGATGGGCAAGCCGCCTCACTCAATTACTATATCCGCCTTTTGCCTGATTTGCTCAGTATTAAAATAGTGCTCTTCCATCGGAATCCATTTACTAAAAAACATATCCGCCATCGCTTCACCGTTTCGCTTAATTATCCTTTGCGTCTGTTCTTCAGAGGGCACATCGCAAAACACCCGGATATCCGCATAATTACCGAACATGGGATGATTGCTGTACGAGCCCTCTACAATCCGCCATGTGTTGCTCTGTATATGTCTGGATCCTCCGAAATCCATGATGCTGCAGTCAAAACACCGGTAAGAGAATTCCCCAGTCTGTTTCAAAAAAGGAAGCAGCTCCAGGCAGAAACGCTCGTAGTGGATATTCCCTCCGCTCTGAGCATAACGTTCTGCTAATTGCAGCTCCGGTGGCAAAAAGAAATCATCCATGTGAATTACATCTGCCTTTAGCACAGATGATAAGATAGCCGCAATTGTAGTTTTCCCTGCAGCAGCACGGCCATCTATGGCAATTATTTTTGGTGCTTTTGCAGCAGGGATTGCAATAGCCTTTTCGAGAATTGGAAGCACTGTCGAGTGCTTTTTAACTACAACCCGATATGCCGGACGCTCATTATCCCTATACTCCTGACTGTGATGCAGCGGTTTAATGCCGGAGGAGAGGTACTGCTTTTTAAAGGACAACCACTCGGAGCTATCAAAGGGAAGAATGCCATTCTCGCTACATGTACCAACAGCATCCAGGTACTCCATGAAAAGAGATTCCCGCTTATCCTTTTTCATCAGGGCAGATTGATAAAACATATCAAAAAGCCACTCTATTGCTAATCCTTTATACTTCCAGGCGGCAATATTGCATCTGGCATACTCCTCACTGATAGGCTCAAAGACATCGGCGTCACGGGCAGGAGTTCGTGTGTATTCCTCCTGCAAGTATTCCATTGCTCTAATTTTATCTGAAAGAATATGCTCTGCCCCAAATGCGGCCTGAAAGCACAGCTTTACAGCATCTTGAGGGTTCATACTCGGATGCCGCAAAGCCTGTGCCTTTACATATTTTTCAAAAGCATTCGCATTCACGATTCGGCTCCTGCCGGATAGCGTTCCGGGATTAATTTTGCCTTCATAAGAGCAAAGACAATCGTCGGGATAAGCACAAGCTGTATTACAATGCCCGGCCAGCTTACAACGAAGTAGCTTGTTGTCCATGCTGCCATAGAATAGCTGCCGGCAGAGAAGATGAGTGCCTTTGCAATACCTGCGACGATTCGTCCGGCTATCATAGAGACTACAAGGCTAATATACAGGTCAGCATAGAGCTTTCCGGTGCGAATAAGGTTAATCATCAGACCGCAGACCAGCCCGAAAACGGCCAGCTCAACCATCATTGGTGGCAGATAAGCCATCGGCGGCATACCTGCAAAAAGGGTGGAAAGCAAAGGGCCGGCCAAGCCACAAAGCAATCCAAAGGCAGGGCCGCAAATCAGGCCGCAAAGAAGAACGGGAATGTGCATTGGGCTGATAATGCTTCCCGCGTTTTGGATAGAGTGGAAAGCCATCGGCAGGACAACACATAGTGCGATGCATACTGCCGTGATGATGGAGCGTTTAACATAAGACATTTTTTTCATGAGATATTCCTCCTAAAAAATAGTTATAATACGGCATAAAGCCTAATTATTTAAGGTAATAAAAATTGCACAAGGCAAAGTGCAGCGCATGTACAAAGAGCCATATAATCCCTAAACACAAGGGGCTCTTTTTTTCGCCTTGTACGGCTTTTTGCGTTGCGATAGCCTCTTGCTTCCATAGCCAGGGATAGCTCATCTGCTCGTCTGAAAGTGGACAAGAATATGGGAACCACAAGAGGCACAACGCTCAAAGCACGTTCTCTCAGCTTCCTGCTTTCAAATCTGGCGCCCCTTGCTGTCTGTGCCATTTTTATGGCTCCAGCCTCCTGTGTTAGCGTAGGAATAAACTGAATTGCAACGCCCACAATCATAGCAACGTCTTCCGTTGGGACGCAAAGCAGCTTTAAAGGCTTAATCAGACTCTCCAGAGCGGTCGTTATCTCAGTTGGAGAGCTTGTCAGGGTAAGCGCGTTACTGAGGATCAGAATAAGCACCACGTGGACAACCACACTGAAGCCCTGCTTAATACCGCCGATGGAAGGATGGAAGATCCACCATGAGTATAATGCATTTTCTGTGTCAAAAAACAGAGCATTCATCAAGAAGATAGTGATGAAAAAGAGCCATAGCCTCCCAAGGGTCCCAAACACATAGCGCAGGGGCAATTCTGACAAGAGAATTATTACGAAGATGACTGACAATGCCAGCACATAATTATAAACAGATGATGATACGATGACAATGGCAAGCAGGATAAACAGGCAGATTATTTTAACCCTGGTATCAAGGCGATGGAGCAGGGACCTTCCGGCTATATATTGCCCTACAGGAAGCTTTTTCATGTTGAGCCACCTCCCTGCAAATAGCTGCTACAAGCAGAAATCAAATCCTCATAGGTAACAACATCATAGCGGAAGCTGTTTTTTTGTTTTGAAACCATGGATGCGATTTGTTGTGGAACCGTCCTTCCCATGTTGTTTCCCATTCGTGAGAAAATAGCTCGTGTTTCCCCTGAATCAATAAGTCTGCCGTCCTCAAGCACAAGCAGGCGTTTTGTGTATTCTGCAAGTGCATCCATATTATGCGATATCATGATGATCGTTGTTCCTGTGTCATTCAGCTTGGCCGCCAGCTCCAAAAAGCTTTGTCTGCCGTATGGATCAAGGCCTGCAATCGGCTCATCAAATATGAGGATTTTGGGTTTGACCGCAAGAATACCGGCAATCGCCACTTTTCGCTTCTCTCCTCCGGAAAGAACCAGTGGAGACTGCTTCCTAATTTTTTCAAAGTCAAAGCCCATGGTTTCCAGCGCCCATTTAGCTCGCTCATCTATTTGACCGGGACTCAGAAGGCTATGTTTCAGGCCGAAAGCAACATCCCTTTCGACTGTAGTTTCAAAAAGCTGCTGCTCCGGATACTGAAATACCACTCCAATGGATTGACGCAGCACATTTCGGTCATAATCTTTGCCATTGATGTCTTTGCCCTCCACATAAATGTGTCCTCCTGTCGGTGTCAACAAGCCGGCAATCAGCTGAATGAGCGTGGTTTTCCCACAGCCGGTGGGTCCCATAATACCGACAAAATCGCCGGGGTCAATAGTAGAGGAAATATGCTTAAGAGCGTCAACCCTTTCATTAGTTCGCTCATTGTATGTGTAGCTCAAGTTTTCTATCGTTATTCGCATATCTTTTCAGCAAGCTCCTTGTTTGTTAATGGACAGCTATTTAGACGTATACCCAAAGCGAGCAAATCATAATAAACTCGCACCGGAATGGGGGGCATTATTTTGGCTCTGCTCAACAGCTGAACATCTGTTAAGATATCCTGTGGTTTTCCTGATGCGATGATTGTACCTTCACGCATCAGAATAATGGTGTCTGCGTCGACTGCTTCTTCCACATAGTGGGTAATGGCGATAATTGTCTTGCCTGCTCTATGAAGCCTGTGCATAATTTCCAGAACCTCTTGCCTTCCGTCGGGGTCAAGCATAGCAGTTGCCTCATCAAATATAACCACATCAGGCTCAAGAGCAAGAACCCCCGCAAGGGCAATTCGCTGCTTCTGGCCGCCGGAGAGAGAGCTTGGAGCTCTTTTTTCATAGTCCTCCATATCTACAAGCTGCAATGCTCGGCTAACCTTATCGGGGATTTCATTTCTTGGCACTTCATAGTTTTCAAGTCCGAAAGCGATGTCTTCTTCAACGATGGAGGATACAAATTGATTATCCGGGTTTTGAAACACCATTCCGCAAATACGTCGAAGCAGCCAAATATCATTTTCGTTGGAAACATCAATACCTGCAACGGTAAGCTCTCCGTGCTGTAGTTCCAAAAGGGCATTGAGATGCCTTACAAGGGTGGACTTTCCGGAGCCGTTGCAGCCGAGGATGCAGACAAATTCTCCTTTGCTTATTGATAAATCTACATTTCGAATTGCAAAGTTTATGTCGTTGTAATCATAAGAATATGATATATTTTTCCCTTTGACTATAACACTTCCCCCCCATATCGGGCATTTTGCGATGTAGCTTGTTTTAAGCTCCGCCAGCTATCTATATTAAGGTTACATCGCAAAAGCCTTACATAACAAAAAACCGCAAAAGCATGGTTCTCCTACAGGAGTACCAATCACCTTCGCGGTAATCAATCCAAAACAATACAATATCTTGTCTTATATCATAAGGGCCTTCTTCTGAAGGCCAAGGTTCCTTCGTGGAATAGCTAAAACATTGTACCGGCTCATTTTTTCTCCATAATTAATATACCCCACACAATAAAGATAGTCAATTGATTGTGCGCAAAAAACTCATGAGACCCTCTTTTACTTCTATAAAGCCTATGAACGGCATATAATTTACTGTTTCGCATCTGAGAATAGCCGGAGGTACATCATGCAGGGAATGGAAAGAGAAATCGCAGTTAATTACGGGCTGGAAGTCAGAAATCTGTTTCCATACAAAGATGTATTGGTAATTGTTACACCCTATGGACGAAAGGTGCTAAAAAGAATACCGTTTTCACCTGAAAGGCTGGTATTTGTACACGGTGCCAAGGAGCATCTGGTCAGGAATAATTTCGAGAATATAGATAGATATATATGTACATTATCTGGTGAGCCATACTTTGTCTACAATGGCAGCTGTTATTGTCTTACCGATTACATTGATGGTCGGGAAAGTAGCTTTGATAATGACAACGATGTCAGAATAGCTGCCAGAGTGCTTGCTCAATTGCATAAGGCATCGAGCGGCTATGTGGCACCGGCAGGAAGTAAGGTGCAAAATGAGCTGGGTAAGCTGCCCGTTTATTTTGTTAAGCGGCTTGACGATATTAAAAAAATGAGGAAGCAGGCTAGAAGAGGGAAGAGTAAATTTGATGAGCTGTTTCTGCAATATGCCGATTATTTCATTGAAACAGCAGAGGATACGATTGATAATCTGGCTTCCTCTCATTATGAGGCGCTTGTTGAAAAGACAAGGGATGAGGGGCTCTTTTGCCACCGTGATTTCACTCAGCACAATATTGTTATGGATGGTGAAAGGACGATAGTTACAAGCTTTGATTATTGCTGTTTTGAGCTTAGGATATATGACGTTGCCAACCTTATCAGGCGTAAAATGCGCAAATGCGGCTGGGACACGTCTAAGACGGAATTAATTATCAATTCCTACAATTCAGTGGAACCGATTAGTGATGATGAATTATCCGTTATGAGAATCATCCTTCGATTCCCACAGAAATTCTGGCGTGTTGTTAACAGGTATTACAACAGCAGACGCAGTTGGTCCGAAAGAAGCTCTGTGATAAGGCTGCAGGAAGTCATTGACGAGGTTGGACCTTTCGAGAAATTCATTAGAAGATATGATACTTCTTTATTCAAGTGACATCTCCATCTTGTTTTACATATACTGTAGCAGGAGTAGTTGACTGTGTAAGGTGTGTGGAGCATTGCAACAGCAATGGTGGTGATCGGGTGAACGGATTGAAGATCGGGGATATTGTTGCCAGAAAGTCCTATGGTTGTGATGTCTGTTTTAAGGTAGCAGATATTCAGGATAAAGATGCGGAAAAAATGGTTACACTAAAAGGAATAATTTATAGACTGGAGGCGGATGCGCCAGCATCTGACCTGGAAATACAGGGCATAAACGGCGAATTTTCAGAAAACACTTGACATAATCTAAGCGGCCTTGTTATAATATAATATTTTTGACAAGCTGTACTAATTGTGATACAATAGCTAAAACAGAAGATGAGGTGATTCAGTGGCAGAAAAGAGTGACCTGGTCCAGATAAAGAAGAGTATTGAGACCTGTATTGGCGAAAAGGTCCAATTAAAAGCCAATAAGGGAAGGAAAAAGGCTTTTATAAAAGAAGGAGTTATTGAAAACTCATATCCAAGCATCTTCATCATAAAGTTTGAGAACGAATATGAGACAACACGGCGAGTTTCCTACAGTTACACAGACATACTCACAAAAGCAGTTGAACTTGTAATATGTAAGGGTGACCAAACAATACGCGTCAGTTGACACGATGATAAGGATAAAATCTTAATGAATGCCAAAAAGCAACCCAATCAAATGATCGGGTTGTTTTTTTTGTAATATTTCAGGGGTCTTGTCAATATACATTTATTAAGCCGTAAAAACCATTTTAAAGTACGGTAAGGTTTTTGTGGATATATGCATACAGTCATGCGGGGGGAGGATTTTAAATGTCTCTGGAATTAGTTAAGGAGGCCGTAAGGCTAAATCAGCCCATAGGTGAGGACGCGATCCAGACCATTGTTGAGAATGATATTATAGTACCGGATATTAATCCGGATATTACCCGATTATTACTGCTGGACGGGGATAGTTGGATCGACAGCGCAGAGGCAGCATCAGACAAAGTGCTGATAAACGGTACAGTTAGGTACAAGATACTCTATGTCTCGGACGACTCTGAGCAGCCTGTCAAGAGCATAAATTCTGCAACAGCTTTCCAGTATTCCATGGAGATTCCCGATACCCGCCAAGGTATGCAGTGCAGGGTGCAATGTGATATTGAGCACATGGAGTACGAGGTAATCAACAGCAGGAAGGTGAGCGTAAAAGCAATATTAAATATTAGCGGCAAGACGACGGATCAGGTTGAGCGGCAAATAACTCAAGACTTTGAAGGACTGGAGGACATTCAGATATTAAGGAATTCTGTTAGCGTGAATTCCTATATAGGAAATAGTGAGATCGTTTGTACTGTGGATGAGAGTCTTGAAATACCGGCGGGGAAGCCGACTATATTGGAAATACTCAGAAGCGATGCAAAGATAATTGCTAAGGATTTCAAAGTGACTGATGATAGAATTGTTGCCGTTGGCGAGCTTTATTTATCAACCCTATATACAGCCGATGATGAGGTACGGGGAATTCAGTTCATGGAACATCAAATACCGTTCACCCAGTCTATAGATTTGCCTGGTGTCGACGAAGACTCATATTGTGATATCAGCTATGATTTGGGTGAGGTTGTCTGCCTGGCGCAGGAGGATTCAGATGGCGAGCTGCGTCAGTTGAGGTGCGAAGCAATGGTGAAGCTATATGCCGAATGCTTCGAAAAAAAAGAAGTGGAGCTTGTGGAGGATGCTTACAGCCCATATTCCAGAGTAAGCATCGAAAAGGAGGACCTGAAGCTCCAGGAGCTTGTATTTGAGAATAAAAGCCAGATAACGGTGAGGGAAGCAATTGAAATCGATGAAAATTCTCCGGATATTTCTGAGTTGTTCAACATGCTTGGGAAGCTATCACTTTCCGGGGGTGAGCTAACCGATGACCGCATTACGGTTGAGGGCGTAGTTGTTTCTAATATCCTTTACCTTGCCGATAATGAGGAGGAGCCGGTCTTCTGTGCAAGCCATGAAATACCCTTTAGGCATTCTCTGGAAGCAGAGGGAGTTAGGGATGGTATGGGTCTTGCCGTGGAAATGGACATCGAGCATTCCGGCTATAATATTGCTTCGGCAAAGGAGGTTGATGTTCGCTTTACCGTTGGGTTGAAGACAAGAGTTACCAGGCAGGTTACTGTGCCTGTTGTCGTGAAAGCATTGGAGCAACCTCAGGATGAAAATAGGCTGGCATCGCAGCCTAGCGTTACGATATACTTTACACGGCAAGACGATACACTGTGGCAGATCGCAAAGAATTACAGCACCACAGTGGAGGAGCTTATTATGAATAATGATTTGGAGGATATTGGCGCGCTAAAAGGTGGAGAACAGCTGATTATACCCAGAAAGCTTTAATGTGATTTTATAGATAAATTTCCTATGCCAGATACCGAAAAGGTGCCCGAAAATATAACCCGGGCACTTTTTGCTACAGTCCTTTGCGGAGCAGATCCAATTTTTATTTGTAATGAAAATGTTTTTTGTATATAATATACATAAAAATGAGTCAAACAACATTTGAGGTGTTTATGGCAGGCCTTGAAGTACCAGCATATGCAAAAATTAACCTTTCTTTGGATGTATTAAATAGACGTTCCGATGGATATCATGAATTAAGAACGGTTATGCAGACAGTTGAGCTTCATGATATTGTTCGCATTGAAACTGTTGAAAATGAAGGACTGGAGCTGGAGTGCGATGCCAGGTGGGTGCCTCGGGATAAAAGAAATACTGCCTGGAAGGCTGCGGATTTGTTTATGCGCAGCTTTGGAATAAAAGGCGGCTTGAGAATCTCAATTGACAAAAGAATCCCCGTAGCTGCCGGACTGGCAGGAGGAAGCACTGATGCGGCGGCTGTGCTGCGAGGATTGAATACTTTGTTTTCAACAGGTCTGGATTATCTTGAGCTAGAGGCGCTGGCAAGGCAGATAGGTGCTGATGTGCCCTATTGCATAAGCGGAGGAACGAAGCTTGCAGAAGGTGTAGGCGATCTTTTGAGCCCCCTGCAGGATTTCTGTGGGGTGGACATCGTACTGGTGAAGCCCGAGGTGGGCATTTCAACTCAATGGGTCTATGACAACCTTAAGGTTAATGAGATCTCAGAAGGGGACAGGCCGGATACGAAATTATTAATTGAAGCTCTGGAGGAAAGGAATTTAGATAAGGTTGCGGCGTATATGAAAAATGTGCTTGAGCTTGTGACCATTCCCCGATATAGTATTGTGAAAGATGCAAAAAGACGACTTGCCTATTTGGGCGCGATTGGTAGCATGATGAGTGGAAGCGGACCTACCGTGTTCGGTATCTTCCCGAATCGAGGCTCTGCGGCCGAGGCTTATAGAACCCTTGCAAGTGATAGCAGATGGCAGTGTTTTCTGACTAGTACAACAGGAGAACAGCTATAGCAAGTATATGTAATATAACTGTTATATAAGGAGATGTGCATAAGAATGGCTGGAAAACTATCAAAAGTAAACCTGAATGATTACAAACCGCTAAGAGAAGTTATCTTCAACACCTTAAGAGAGGCTATTATTGTTGGTGAACTGAAGCCCGGTGAAAGGCTCATGGAGGTTCAACTGGCAGACAAGATGGGCGTGAGCAGGACTCCGGTGCGTGAGGCAATTAGAAAGCTGGAACTGGAAGGGCTCGTTGAGATGCTACCGCGAAAGGGTGCCCGGGTGGCTGATCTTTCCGTCAAGGATATTATGGATGTTCTGGAGGTGCGTGCAACGCTGGACGGTCTGGCTTCAGGGCTATCTGCAGAAAGAATAACTGCTGATGAGATTAAGGAGCTTAAGCATTATCATTCACAGTTTATTTCCTATGTGGAGAAGGATAATTTGCAGGGGTCTATTAAAAAGGATGTAGAGTTTCACGACATTATCTACCGTTCGTCGAGAAATGATAAGCTGATTCAGATTTCCAACAACCTCAGGGAGCAGGTGCAAAGGTTTAGAGTTATTTACATAAAGGATTACAGCAGCACCAAGGAACTGGTAAAGGAGCATACGGAGATTTACGATGCTATTGCTAACAGAGATTCCGATTCGGCAAGGGAATGTGCCCAAAGACATATAAAGAAGCAGGAAGAGGCTATCATCAGGTCTATTAAGAGAAACCAGCCGTAAAACCAGAGTAGTTTGAGAAAACTTTGTATTGCTATAAACAATTGACCGGGATTCTCGTATAATTGATTGCATAGGTATTATTGGTCGCATAATAAATAGGTTATTGCGTGAAAAAGGCTAAAGCGAAAGAGTGAAGAATGAAATGGAGTGATTGCCCTGTCTTCCGGTGGTTTTTGGTATGATAGCTTTTTGAATAAATATAAGTCGGGTATTTCCCATGAATTTCTTTTTTATTTTAATGTCCGGGATCTTATTGATAATTACAGGTACATGGACAGATACATTTATGAGGAATTTATCAAGCAGAGGAATTTCAGCATCGTTGCATTTTATGATATATCCAGAGGCCTGACTTTTTTCGATGCGGGCATGGAGAAGGAATTCAACATAATTACCTCTAATGAGGCGGAAAACTTGATGAATGCAATGCCATCGCGCTTGTTCCCCTTTATTGATAAAGCGCTTAAGAATACTAAAATGGTGCTTTTCATTGATCATGTGGAAAAAATGATACCGTCCGGGGATATTGCCAGCATGACGCTGGAGGAGCGTATTGCACTTATTTGGATTTGTGAATGGTCAGCAAGCTCCAGGATTTCAGTGGTTGGCAGCGCTATACTGATGTTGGCCGATAACCTTGCAGATGTGAGCCGGGAAATCCTCAAGTCTTCATATAGGATTGAGCCTATACTCGTTGGGCTTCCGGATGAAGAACAGCGGAAGGAGTATATTGAATACCTGCTAAAAGACGGCGAGGTCAAGACAAATCTTACACCGGTAGAATTTGCAAAGCTGTCCTCGGGTCTCAGTAAAAAGTCTATCAAGGATATTAAGCTAAAATCCGAGGCTGAGGATATACCTATAAGCTTTGAATTTATCAAGGATAAGAAGCATTCCGTACTTCAGAAGGAATACGGGGATGTGCTGGAATTTATTTATCCTGAGCTGGGCTTTGAGAACATCGGAGGCATGGATAAGGCCAAAAACTATTTGTTAAATAATATTGTAAAGCCTATTATGCAGGATGATCTGCGGAGGGTGCCGATGGGTATTCTTTTGTGCGGACCTTCCGGGACAGGAAAAACACTGCTTGTTAATGCCTTAGCGAAAACAAGCGGATTCAACTGTGTCAAGATTGATATGTCACGAATTCTTGGGCAATATGTTGGCGAAAGCGAAAAGAATTTTAAGAAATGCCTGCTGGGTGCCCAGTCGCAACAGCCTGTTATCGTGTTTGTAGATGAAATAGACACTGCCTTTAAGAGGGGCGATAGCGGCGATAGCGGTGTGAGCAGGAATATATTCAGTGAATTTTTACAGTTTACCGGTAATACAAATAATAGAGGTAAGGTAATCTTTATTGCGGCTACGAACAGGCCGGATCTTATCGACCCGGCATTGAAGAGAGCAGGTAGATTCGATAAAAAAATACCGATTCTTTTACCGGATGCGGCTGAACGGGCGGATATTTTTAAGATAATTATCGATAAGTATGGTTTTGAAAGCGATATTAAGGATTTTATGCCCTTCGCAGAAGGGACAGAGGATTATACCGGCGCTGAAATCGAGACTGTGGTCAGGAAGGCATATGAGCTGGCTAATGAAGATGAGAAAAAGGGCAATGTGCTGACTGCGGAAATAATGAGCGAGGCAATTAGCAAGTGCAGACCCAGCACTCAGCAGATACAGTTTATGACAGCGCTGGCTATTGAGGAGTGCGACGATAAGGATTTGCTTCCTGATAAGTATAAGGGTTTGCTGGATGCAAAAAACCTGTCAATAGAGAGATGATAGGCATTAATTCGCTTTACATTGCAGTATATTTATTATAGATTAGTAGTATGGACAATTAGATAATTGCATGGATTAAATAAAATACGGGGAGGCTTTAATAATGGGGTTTTTCAGTAGATTGGGTGCACTGATCAGGGGGTTTTTCGGACGTCTGTTAGGCGGAGTCGAGGAGAACAATCCGGAGCTCTTGTTTGAAGATGTAAAGATGC
>CAYOKA010000066.1:0-11955 GCA_964404395.1 uncultured Oscillospiraceae bacterium
GAGCGCAATCCGGATTATATTGTGACCATAGCCATGTATTTTGGTGAAGGTCAGATGCCTGTTGAGGAAATTATGGGGCGCGAGGGATGGCAGAGCATTAAGGCAATTAAGAACAAAATGGTGCTGAATGTAGATTCCAATGAGATTTCAAGACCCGGACCTCGCTTGACCAAAGCACTTTCCACAATCCATGAGTTTATTTATGAGGAGAACTGATGAAAGAAAAATCTGAGGGGTTCAATCCGGCTTACTACCTTTTTTTCACTGCAATTACGCTTGCCGTGATGGTACTGAGTATATCTGCCGGCAGCGTAAACATACCGGTTAAGGACACGCTTAGGGCAGTGCTCAATACAATACTGAATCTTCCCATAGAGGAGGGAGCCCAGTCCATCATTGCATTCGTGCGGCTGCCGCGTGTGCTATGTGTTGCCCTTGTTGGCGCGGCACTTTCTCTGTGCGGCGGAGCAATGCAGGGGCTTTTGCGCAACCCGCTTGCGGATGGCTCAACGCTGGGCGTTTCCTCCGGCGCATCGCTAGGCGCGGTCATTGCCATTGCATTCGGCCTATATATACCCAGGTTGGAAGCAGTGGGAACAATGGGTATGGCAATGTTGTTCGCCTTTTTATCCCTTGTGATTATTCTTTCAATTACATATAGACTGGACCACTCTCTTTCCACAAACACTATCATATTGATAGGCGTAGTTTTCAATATGTTTGCTAACAGCATCATAAGCCTGATCGTTACCTTTGCCGGGGAGCGGATTAAATCCATCATGTTCTGGACAATGGGCTCTCTTACCGGCAGCAGCTATAGCAATGCGCTTACGCTGCTTATTGCACTGCTTGTCTTCGGCACGGTAATCCTTTGCTGCTCCCGGGAGCTTAACGCCTTTGCCATAGGCGAGGATAATGCGCGACATATCGGGGTAAATGTCAAAAGGATTAAGCTGATAGCGCTAATATCCGTGTCAGCACTCATAGGCGTTTGCGTTTCTATTGGCGGAACAATTGGATTTGTAGGGCTTGTAATACCCCATATGACACGAATGATGACAGGACCGAATCATAAGCGGCTTTTACCCGCGTCACTGTTTACCGGCGCAGCGTTTTTAATGCTTGCCGACCTGATCGGGCGCGTACTGCTAAAGCCCCTTGAGCTGCCAATAGGTGTTGTGACTTCATTTATAGGCTCAATTGCCTTTATATATATTTTTTATTCTTCAAGAAAGGCCAAATAATTTATGCTGGAAGTAAAGAACCTCACCGTCAGCATTGACAGTCTTACAATTGTAGATGATATCAGCTTCTCTTTAGCGCAAAAACAATGGTTGATGATAGTCGGGCCGAATGGCGCAGGAAAATCGACAGTTGTTAACGCCATATCCCAGGGCATTCCCTACAGCGGAAGCATCCGTTTTTGCAGCAGGGATGTTGCCGGGCTTAAGCCCTCCGAGCTTGCCAAAGGCATCGGTGTACTTACGCAGAAGCACCATGTCGGCTATTCCTTCACAGTTGAGGAGGTTGTGAAGCTTGGGCGTTATGCCTATTCTTCAGGGGTTTTTTCCACAACTGACGACGATGATATCAATAAGATCAACAAGGCAATTGAAATGACCGGGCTTGAGCCATTTCGGAAGCAATCCGTGCTAACACTGTCCGGCGGCGAGCTGCAAAGAACATTTCTTGCGCAGATATTTGCACAGGATCCCAAGCTTCTTATACTCGATGAGCCGACAAATCATCTTGACCTTGTCTATCAGAAGCAGATGCTGGAGCTTATCCACAAATGGATAGACAATTCGGGACGTGCTGTAATTTCAGTTATGCATGATCTGAGTCTTGCCAAGGCCTACGGAACAGATGCCATACTGCTGGACAAGGGGAAAATCGTATCATTCGGCAGTATTTCAGATGTGTTGACCGAGGAACATCTGCAATCAGTGTATTCCATGGATGTATACAGCTGGATGCAGGATATGTTTTCCCAGTGGACAAAGTAATGAAAAACCTCATAATTTCCCAACCGCAAACAGATGAGGACTGACGTTCAGCTCATGTAGGGAACATCCCGATATCGACGCCTGGTCCGGATGGTTTGACCGGAACTGGGAGAATCTCGAGGGGCAGACCCAGAAGTGATTGAGATTGCAAAGGCGCTTCGATGCTAGTGCGGCAAAAGCTTTTTCACAAGTATATGAACATCGGCTATTATGTGTTAGAATGAGTACATATATAGTTCGAGGTGAAAACAAATGGCCATTATGGCATACACGAACACGAATGAGAATAATTGGTACAAGCTCGATAATGCCGCGAAGATATACCCTGCTATCAGTGGACCGGGAAGCAGCAGTATATTCAGGGTGGCCGTTTTATTAAAGCAGGATGTGAAGCCACAGGTGCTTCAAGAAGCCCTTGCTATCACGGTGCCCCGCTTTCCGACACTTGCAGTTAGAATGAAAAGAGGCCTGTTTTGGTATTACTTTGAATCCAATCCTGAAACACCACTGGTATCAGTCGAGAAGGCTCCGCCATGCCGGGCGATTGGGCCTGATGAAAACAATGGCTATTTATTTCGTGTCAGCTATTATAAAAAACGAATCTGTCTGGAAGTATTTCATGCTCTTACAGATGGTACCGGTGCGATGGTATTCCTAAAGACGCTTGTTTCACAATATCTTACTCTATTGGGCTATGGTATGTTTGCTTATACCGGCATCCTTGATTGTGAGGATTATCCTTCTGTGGGTGAGACGGAAGACAGCTTTAGAGCGTATTCCGGCGCAAAATCAAAAAGCAAATGGAAAGAAGAGAAGGCCTATCATGTTTATGGCACAAAAATGCCCTCTGAGTATCTTGGAGTTGTGCATGGCATTATCCCTTTGACTGATTTCATTAAGCTTGCAAGAGAAAACAATGTAACCTTAACGATGTATATTACGGCGCTTATTATTTATTCCATTTACCGCACACAATTAATTAACAGAAAAAGCTATGCACCTGTGAAGGTATCGGTCCCTGTAAACCTCAGGCAATACTTTCCTTCAAAAACCTTGAGGAATTTTTCTACATTTGTGAACGTGGGAATCAACTTTACAGGTCAGGAATATACATTTGAGCAGATTTTGGATACAGTGTCGGAGACTATGAAAAGTGAAGTCCAGCCGGACAAGCTTATTAGTAAAGTAAGCGCTAATGTGAACGCGGAAAAAAATATATTTATGAGATTGGCGCCGCTTGTTTTAAAGAATGTTGTTTTGAGAACAGCATATAATGCATACGGAGAGAACCAGTTTACCTGCTCACTTTCTAATCTGGGGGCTATCAAGCTGCCTGAGGAAATGGAGCAATATATCGAAAGATTTGAGTTTGTTTTGGGGTCGCCTGCTACAAATCTGTTTAACTGTACCGCGTGTTCCTTCAAGGATGATTTAATCATTACATTTACGAAAATGATGCATGAAACGGATCTTGAGAAATTTTTCTTCCGCTATCTTGCGAAGCAGGGGTTGGATGTAGCAATTGAGACAAACCGGGGGTAGTCTGGTGAAGTATTGTATAGAATGCAATGTAAAAGTAAATACCAATGGCCTCAAATGCCCGTTGTGCTCGATGCCCTTATCAGAGGAGCCGGATGTGAAGCTGGAAACACCCGATGGTAGCAGCGAACCGGGCATGATGAAAGAGATTGGGCCGGATGGCTCGGGCAGTGCAGATGCCGCCGATTTAGAGGGTGTTGCCAGATACCCCAGCCCTGAAGAAGGCAGTGGGTACAGGTATAACTTCATCCTTAGACTATTTATGTTCATTTCTATTGTAGTAGGTTCTACCAGCTTGCTAATCAACCTGATGACCTATGCAGGAAATTTATGGTCCTTATATGTTATCGGCTCCTTACTTTATGCCTGGATAGTTATAGGCTATCCGCTTTTAAGGAAAAGAAAGACAGGCCAAATAATAGTCGTGGTTGCGATCGCAACTTCTATTTATGTGTTTTCGCTGGAGCTGGCGACACATACAAAAGGATGGGGCCTGACATATGTACTACCATTTATTTTCATCGGAGCCACCTTGGCAATAACCTTCATTATTCTGATTAAAAGGTTAAAATGGCGGGAATACACTGTATATCAGACGATTATGGTGATACTGGGTTTTCTGCCCATAATATTTTGTGCAACAGGTCTGGTAGAGCCCATGTGGCCAAGTATACTATCGGCGTTCTATTCTTTATTGACGCTGGTGGGAATGTTTGTTTTTGTCGATAAGAAGTATAAGGATGAGTTGATTAAACGTTTTCATATATAGCTCTTGCGCAGCAACTTTGCTTACCGATGAAGGGCGCGTAGCGTATTGGCATATATCCTGTGTATGACTTATAAGGTTCAGTGCTATAGTTAGTTATTGGAATTTGTACAATAAAGGAGCGATGGTTCTTTGTACTCCCTCAAAGAGAGTTATTATGATGGCCGGGGAAACCTTCGGAACCCTGGCGAAAGATATCTTGACGGTGAAGGAATTATGCGTGAACCAGGTGAAGATTACTTCGATTACTTAGGCATATTAAGGCAGGCATACGAGGAGTTTTACGACAGCCACGGAATTATTAGACAGTATGATGAGAGTTTTTATGATGGTTCGGGTAATATGTCCGAAAGGTAAGGCTTAGGTGAGGATATATGAGACCTATACTGGAACAGGTGAATAAATTTCTACATACAAGAGAAAAAGCGTTCACTTGGGTTGATTATCCATACCTAAGCGGACGCTTTCTTTTGCATAAGCGAACCTTCCTTTGAAGTTGTTTTGTTTCCTCTAAAACATCTTTTTCCTGATAAATGTAAAGCCTATAATGAGGCATATGACCAGAGACAAAAGCACTATGATCCAGAATGAATAGGGGCCAGACAAAGGCAGTGGAACATTCATTCCAAAAAAGCCGGAAATCATTGTGGGAATTGCCATTACAATCGTGACGGAGGCTAAAAACTTCATTACTATATTAAGATTATTTGAAATAATGGAGGCAAAGGCATCCATTGTTCCGGTTAAAATGCTGCTATAGATATTGGCCATTTCTATGGCCTGCCTATTTTCGATAATTGCGTCCTCAAGCAATTCGGTGTCTTCGGGATACATCTTTATATGCTCATGCTTCATCAGCTTTTCCAATACAACCTCATTGGATTTCAAGGAGGTAGAAAAATAAACAAGACTCTTTTGGAGCTTCATCATTTGAAGGAGCTCTTTATTTCTCTGCGATTTGTGCAGATCCTGCTCAACGCGGTTACTTATTTTGTCTATATGCTTCAAATACTGCAAAAACCTTGTGGCATTTCTATAGAGTATCTGAAGAATAAACCTGGTTTTATACTGGGTAAAAAAAGTCTTCACCTTGTTGCCGGAAAAGTCTTTAAGCAGTGTTTCGCCTTTGAGGCAAACTGTAATAATCATATGCCTGATGAGAATAATGGCAAGAGGGATTGTAGTGTACATATTTATATCGCCCTCTTTGTCTACGATCGGGGTATCGACGATAACAAGCGTCTGCCCGTTATCACTTTCTATACGTGCTCTTTCTTCTTCGTCAAGCGCAGCTTTCAGAAAATCCACATCTACATTTAATGAACTGCTGACATTATTAATCTCTTCCTCAGTGGGGTTAATTAAATTAATCCAGACACCATCAGTAAAGGCGTCTGCACAAATGATATTATTGCCGACGGATCTAAAGATTTCAACCATCGGAATCACCCTCTTTTCTTAATATATTTTGTGCGAGGGTTTATTGTTTATGGCGATACTGAACTAAAGTAAGCGAGATGAAAAATAAACCCTTCATAATGGGAAAACACCGTTTATGGCAACTACCGCCAGGGTCACCGTCCATGCGCTCACCTCCGTATCATATATTAAACAGTGACAATCAAATAAAAATTCCGTCAACAACGAGTGACGGAATCAATATATGAAACTCATCTCACTCGTTGAGTTTTAACTCTATACAGCTTTGGATTATCAAATCCAGCTACATTAAGTAGAACCTTATTTCGGTAATACCTGTTCACCCATTGGCATCTCTCGATGTTTCCGGGTAGCAGCCTGTATCTGTATAGTAGCCTCACCTAACGATTAACTTTAATAAAATAATTATACAATGATATCAGACATAATTCAATATCATTAATCAAAGGCCTTTGCGAGCTGCAAAACGCCCTAAAGATATTACCTGCTATCATAGCCGAAAAGCATGGGGCAGCAGGTCTCTCAGCTTATATACCCTATATTCGCCGGACTTTAGCGATACAATAATATCTGTTTCATCATCCGCAAATTCAGCCATCACCTGCCTGCATGCTCCGCAGGGGAATGCGTTGTCAAAGGTATCTGTATCACAGGCTACCGCCATTGCAGTGAATTTATCCACACCTTCCGAGACTGCCTTAAATATAGCCGTTCTCTCCGCGCATACTGCTAACCCGTAGGATGCGTTTTCAATATTAGCTCCCGTGTACAGATCACCATCCGCGGATAGTAATGCGGCTCCCACTGCAAAGTTGGAATAGGGGCTGTAGGAGTTCTGTCTTGCTTCAATAGCCTTAAACACCAGTTGCTGATATGTCATTTCAGCCTCCGTTTATCTTGATCGTTACCTATATTATATAAATCTGCTTTATCTATTACTAGGATATACTATTTAGAGTATTTCATCAAAGAGAAATGTCAAAGCCGGTGCAACAATACCCGTAAAGCTAATAGCAGCTCAGAAACGAATGAATGTGCCTACAACCTTTCCGATAACCTTAATACTCTCCTTAGTAAGGTCTATGGTTCTTGGCGGATTATCGGGATTTGAACTATGGGGCATCAATGTAACCATATTGTCCGATCTGTAAAACTTCTTTATAGTGGCATCTTCGTCGTTGACCAGAACAAGAGCTATCTGGCCGCTTTCAACTTCTTTTTGTCGACGTATCATAACAAGCTGTCCATCAATAATATTTGAAAGGTTCATACTATCACCCTTTACTCGCAGGTAAAAGCATTCACCGGAGGGAACCAGCGTTGAGTCAATAGAAGAGTAGCCTAACAAATTTTGTTCGGCATATAGGGGTTCCCCAGCCCTTACTATACCGAGGATGGGCAGTTTATTGGTTTTTCCGGGAGCATATGCGGCGTTGGGTGATTCATTATTTTTGGTTTCTCTAATGCTGTTTCTGCAAAGCAGGTAATCAACTGTTACACTGAAAAAATCCGCATACTTTTTAAGGGACTCTATTTCAGGTATTTGCAGGTTGTTCTCATACCTTGAGATAGAGCTCTTCTTTGTAAAAAACATTTCAGCCAATTGCTGCTGTGTTAACTTTTTCTCCAGTCTCAATTCCTTGAATCTTTCACCAAAAGAGGCCAAGCAATCAACTCCCGGAAATAATTATACCAGAAGTTGCTTATTATGCGCGTTATGTTACCTAGCAGGAAACATTTTTGCAAAATACCATTGACGGGATGGCAAAATCCGATACAATAGTAAACAAAGGTTGCCTATCAGACAACTTATTGCGACAAATATTTACATACACCATATTTTGTTGCGAAAAATTTCATTTAATAGGAGGAAGTAGTATGGATATTTTGGGAATTAGTCAGAGGTTAGATGAGCTAATTCTTTTATATATGAAGGGAGAGGATTGTGAAACACAAATGGAAGAGCAACGGCAAAAGCTGAATGATGAAATTGATAATAGACCAGAGGAAAATCTAATAGGCTCCTAAGGCGTTTATGATTGTCCCCAGAAGCCCCCAGAAGGTGCCAAATACTGCGCCGCCCAGAACATCTCGGGGGTAATGCATTATTGTTATATCCAGCTTATAATAAACACTATATTAGGACACTAAATATTGGTTACGCCTAAAAAGGCAGTTTCTTGTTTGATTATGAAATCTCTGAAGCTCTTAATTATTGTAACGCCGGAAATCAAGAGTCTGAAAGGGATTGTTAAAGTATTGACAATCTGCCGGTGACTTGCTATAATATATTATAATCGGATGAATTTTGGCTTTTTTGGATGGACAAAAAACTGTTATTTGGGAGAATAAGCTTGATATTTGGGCGTTTTAGGATGAAAAGCCTAATGGCTTTTCACCCATAGTTATATGCCGCAATAACAGGATTATGGTTTAGCAGTTTAAATAGCCGGACTAGCAATATATATGTAAAAATATTTTATTAAGGAGTTGAAGAGAGTATGAAAGTGAACATTACAGAAACTGTACTACGTGATGCCAATCAGTCGCTTATTGCCACAAGGATGCCATTTTCGGACTTTGAAGGAGTCTTGGAGACCTTGGATAAAGCAGGCTACTATTCCCTTGAGTGCTGGGGTGGCGCTACCTTTGATTCATGCCTCAGATATCTGAGCGAGGATCCGTGGGAAAGACTTGAAAAAATCAGGGCAAAGGTTAAAAACACAAAGCTCCAAATGCTGCTGAGGGGCCAGAATATTCTTGGTTACAAGCATTATCCCGATGACGTGGTCAGAAAGTTTGTGGCTCATTCTGCCAGTAGCGGGATTGATATCTTTAGAATATTTGATGCATTGAACGATTTTCGAAATATTGAGGTAGCTGTTGATGAAACACTAAAACAAAAGGCACATGCACAGGGTTGTATTTGCTATACTACCAGCCCCATTCACAACTTGGAAAATTATGCAAAGCTTGTGAAACAGCTCGAGCAGATGGGTGTCAACTCCATATGCATTAAGGATATGGCGGGCATCATGGGACCTCAGGAAGCATACGACCTGATTAAGGCAATAAAGGAAATAGTTAAGCTGCCTGTATTCCTACATACCCATTCAACTACCGGGTTAGGACCGATTACTTTGATTAAAGCCGTTGAGGCGGGCTGTGATGGCATTGATTGCGCAATATCATCCTACTCAGGCGGAACCTCCCAACCTGCTACGGAAACTCTTAATTATGCTTTGAAGCAGATGGGTTATTCCACGGGATTAGATGAAAGCATTCTAAAAAAGATAAATGATTATTACAAGCCGCTGAAAGAGAAGCACATATCTTCAGGGCTTATGGATGCCTTCGTAATGGGTACTGAAACAGATGCTCTTGTATATCAGGTGCCGGGAGGAATGCTTTCAAATTTGATTGCACAGCTTAAGGCACAAAATGCTATTGATAGGCTGGAAGAGGTCCTTACTGAAACACCAAATGTAAGGGAGGATCTGGGATATCCGCCGCTGGTTACGCCTATGAGCCAAATGGTAGGTGTTCAGGCGGTATCAAATGTACTCAATGGAGAAAGATACAAGAATGTCTCCAATGAGATTAAGGCTTACTTTAGAGGCGAATATGGAAGGGCACCGGGCGAAATCAATCCTGACCTTATTAAGAATGTTTTAGGCGATGAAAAGCCTATGAAGACCAGGTATGCTGATACGCTGGAGCCTGCATTTGAGAAGACAAAAGCCAAGCTGAAGGGTATTGCCAGGAGCGATAAGGATGTTCTGTCATACATTGCATTCCCTCAGATTGCAGAGAAGTTCTTTAAGGAAAGAGAAGAGAGAACTGTTACAAAGGTTAAGTATACTATAGTCAAAAAGTAAAGGATGGTGCAATATGTCTGTTGGTGAAAGTGTAGTAGTTGGTTTATTTATTATTGCTTTAGTATTTGCGGTGCTGGTTATTTTGTACGCCATGATTATGATACTGGCTGCAGTACTGAGGCCTAAGGCCGGTAAAAAGGCAGTTGAAAATAACAGGGATTTAGCGGCTGTCGCGACAAGCATGGATATGGATGTGGTTCAAACCTCGTCCGGAGCTGTAAAGCTTAGAGGCGTGGATGAGAGAACGGCGGCAATGGTAATGGCTATTGTTAGCGATGAATCTCATATATCGCTTTCCGAATTGCGCTTCAAATCGATTAGGGCAGTTGAATAGCAAAATAGCAGATTAAACAGCTTAAAAGCAAAACATTAAAAGTGCGGGAGGTTTTTGATATGATATATGAAGTTACTATTAATAACAAAAAATATGAGGTAGAAGTAGAAAAGGGACAGGCAGCCATACTTTCGACAAAAGATGCTGTAGCTCCTGTTATACAAGCACAAGCTGCTGCCGCAACAGCCCCGGCTCCACAAACAGCCCCTGCTGCTGTGAATATCGGAGGGGGCGAGCCGATAAAGGCACCAATGCCGGGAAACATTCTGGATATAAAGGTAAGCTCCGGTTCCCAGGTTAAAAAAGGTGATATATTGGTCATTCTCGAAGCAATGAAGATGGAAAATGAAATCGTTGCGCCAAAGGACGGAGTAGTACAAATTCAAACTGCCAAGGGTTCCACCGTTAACACTGGTGATCTCCTTGCTGTTATACAATAGTGAGGTGAAATAAATGTTTCTGGATGCAATTAGTAATATATTTATGGATTCGGGATTTGCAGCACTTACCTGGCAGCATTGCGTTATGATACTTGTCGCATGTGTTCTCATATATCTGGCAATTGTCAAGAAATTCGAGCCTCTTCTGTTGCTACCGATTGCTTTTGGCCTTTTGCTTGCAAATCTACCCCTTGCCGGTCTGATGAGTGGACCCGAGGAAGGCTCCACCGATCCGGGAGGGTTGCTCTATTACCTCTACCAGGGTGTTAAGCTGGGCATATATCCGTCCCTGATATTCCTTGGAATCGGAACGATGACAGACTTTGGGCCTTTAATTGCAAGGCCGAGCAGTCTCTTAATGGGTGCAGGTGCTCAGTTTGGAATAGGTGCCGCATTTATTATTGCTACTGCGCTGGGCTTTAGTCCACAAGAGGCGGGTTCCATCGGCATAATAGGCGGGGCAGACGGACCTACGGCTATATTCATTACTACAAGACTTGCTCCTGATCTGTTGCCTGCGATAGCTATAGCGGCATATTCCTATATGGCATTGATACCATTGATACAGCCTCCTATTATGAGGTTGCTTACAACAAAGAAGGAAAGAGAAATAAAGATGGAACAGCTGCGAGAGGTGTCAAAGCTGGAGAGAATTGTTTTCCCGATTGCTGTTACAATATTCTGCGTTTTACTTCTTCCGTCGGTTGCTCCCTTAATCGGTATGCTGATGCTTGGCAATCTCTTTAGGGAATCAGGCGTAGTTGAAAGACTTTCGGAAACAGCCCAAAATGCATTAATCAATATTGTGACAATTTTCCTTGGTGTTACTGTTGGAGCGACTGCGAATGCAGAGAGATTTTTAAAGCCTGAGACGCTGATGATTATTGGACTTGGATTGCTTGCTTTCATGTTCAGTACCGTTGGCGGACTGCTTATTGGTAAAGTAATGTGCTTGTTGTCAGGTGGTAAAATTAATCCTCTGATTGGTTCTGCCGGAGTATCTGCTGTCCCCATGGCAGCAAGGGTATCCCAGGTAGAGGGTCAGAAGGCAGATCCGACAAACTATTTGCTCATGCATGCTATGGGACCGAACGTCGCAGGCGTTATTGGTTCTGCTGTTGCAGCCGGTGTCTTACTGGCATTGTTTGGATAAGGCTTTTGCGATGTTACCATAATATTGTTCAGCAGCACAATATATAGTGACGCAATATATTGTGCTGTGGGACTCAAAACATGTTACATCGCAAATGCCCTTTGGATAGGATGATGCGACGAGCTTTGCTTGTTTTCTACAAGAGAATAACTTGGTTTAGCCATGGCCTAATAACGAGCACAATCAGATTCTTTGAAGCCCCCGCATTCGGTGCATAGGGCGCAATCACTCAGTGAAAATGCAAAATAGTAGCCATCCACAAAGGCTTGGCTCTCTATGGCAAAGGAAACATCCATGCTATTATAATATATAATATAGCAGAATTTCAGGCAAAGGAATATGGCTGTTATGTCAATTGAAGGACGGAATTTTCTATGGTAATATGCTATTATGTAAATA
>CAYOKA010000067.1:0-10069 GCA_964404395.1 uncultured Oscillospiraceae bacterium
TATGGGACATTTTCAAAAATGCTTGACAGGCAATTATTCAGCCGCATTTGCGGCGCTGCGAGCCCAGCATTTGCTGCATACGACTCGCGCATTTGCCGGCTTGATCACTACCCTATTTCTTAATGAGCTTCATTGTTTCTCTTGCAATAGCCAGTTCCTCATTTGTAGGTATGATTAAGGTTTTTACCCTGGCACCGGAAGCTGAAATATCCACTTCCTTCCCTCTCGTATTATTTTTTTCGGGATCTATCATAATGCCCATGCTGTCCAATTCCTTAAGAGAATCCAATCTTACCAGTTCGTCATTCTCACCTATACCACCGGTAAATATTATCGCGTCTGCACCGTTCATTGCTGCAAAATATGAACCGATAAAAACCTTCACTCTGTAGCAAAAAATATCTATAGCAAGCTGAGCTCTCTTATTTCCCTTCTTTGCAGCGGACTGCAAATCTCTCATATCATTGCTTAAACCGGATACACCCAGCAAGCCTGACTTCTTGTTAAGATATGTGTCCATTTCAGAAGCACTCATGCCTTCCTTTTGCATAAGGAAGGTCAGCACAGCAGGATCAAGCGTACCGCATCTGGTGCCCATTTCAAGGCCATCCAGCGGTGTGAGCCCCATGCTCGTATCAACACATTTCCCGTATTTGACAGCACTAATGCTGGCACCGTTTCCCAAGTGACAGGATATCAGCTTAAGCTCCTCAATGGGCTTGCCCATTATTTCTGCCGCCCTCTGAGCAACGTATTTGTGAGATGTTCCATGAAAACCATATTTCCTTATTGAATATTTCTCATACGCTTCATAGGGTATTGCATAAATATATACATGTTCCGGCATCGTCTGGTGAAAGCCTGTGTCAAAGACAGCGACCATTGGAGTATCCGGCATCTCTGCTGCACAACCTTCAATTCCCATTATGTTCGCAGGATTATGCAAGGGCCCTAGGGGAATGCACTCTCTTATAGCATCCATCACCTTGTCGTCAATTAATGCAGGATCATGAAATTTTTCACCGCCATGTAATACTCTGTGCCCAACTCCCGCTATCTCGGACACTGATTTTATTACGCCTATATCCTTGTCAAGAAGAGCTTCAAGTACAGCGGCAATCGCTTCCTTATGCTTGCTCATCTCTTTATTTTTTACGATCTTATCCTTCCCGGTTACCTCGTATTTCATAACAGAATTCGGAATACCTATCCTATCGCAAATTCCTTTTACAACAATCTTCTTTTCTTTCATATCGAGAAGCTGAAATTTCAATGAAGAACTGCCTGCGTTAATTACCAATATATTCATGTCTGTGCTCCAATCCGTCATTTGTTTTATTGTTATTACATGCTTACCAATTAGCGCTAATCAGCTAATAGTATACTCATTCAGCTTCCCGCCTAGGAATGCTGAGCTTGCACTGCAGTAATTGCAACAACACCAACTATATCCTCGGCGCTGCAGCCTCTGGACAGGTCATTAACCGGCTTTGCTATACCTTGGGTAATCGGTCCATAAGCTTCTGCTTTTGCAAGTCTCTGAACAAGCTTGTATGAAATGTTACCGCAATTTAGGTCTGGGAACACAAGTACATTTGCACTTCCTGCCACATTGCTTCCAGGTGCTTTTGATCTGCCTACAGACGGAACAAGGGCGGCATCCGCCTGAAGCTCTCCGTCAAGAAGTAAATCGGGATTTTTTTCTCTGGCACGCTTTGTTGCCTCAATAACCTTTGCAGTCAGTTCACTTTTCGCACTTCCGTAACTTGAATATGATAGCATTGCGACCTTTGGCTCACCGCCGGTCAGGTTTTTAAATGAATTGGCAGATGCCAGTGCTATTTCCGATAGCTGCTCGGCGTCCGGGTTTTCTACCAGCCCACAATCGGAGAATACAAAGGTTCCATTGCTTCCATATTCACACTCGGGTACAACCATTACAAAAAGTGATGAAACCAGCTTCGTTCCCGGCGCTGTTCTCAATATTTGAAGAGCCGGCCTTAAAGTATCAGCTGTTGAATGGATGGCACCTGAAACCATTCCATCGGCTTCACCCATCTTCACCATCATAACGCCCCAGTAAAGCTCATCTTTCATAAGCTCAGCAGCCTTTTCAGGAGTCATACCTTTTGCTTTTCTCATCTCATAAAAAGCTTGTGTATACTCCCCAAATTTATCTGAAGACTCCGGATCAGCTATTCTCGCTTTTGAAATATCCAGACCTCCGGAAAGCTTTTTAATTTCTGCTTCCTTGCCTACCAGCACTAAATTTGCAAGTCTTCTTTCCTGAATTGCTGCGGCTGCTTTTATCGTTCTGATATCAGAGCTTTCGGGCAATACAATTGTCTTAATATCTTTTTTAGCTCGTTCGCATATTTGCTCTAGAAATCCCATAATAAAACCCCCTCCATTTTTAAGTTTTGCAGCTATTATTCTAGCCTGCTTGTATTTTTTTTATTTAAGCCGGAAAACAAAATATAATCTGCCACGATTTATGAAATTAACCAGCTATAATTATTACCAAGTCATAGCATCCGCTTATATCAAGTATTTTGCAACCACAACTATTATATACAAAACGTTTATTGTATACAAGAACGGAATACTAAAAAGCTAGAAAAAAGTCAAACACGGTCTTCACAATAACATTTTTTTATTATAAACTATCCTTGTTATGTGATTATGTAAGCTAGGTCATCTATAACCGGTCAAAAAAAATTCAACAACCTTTAGGGGGACAAACAGAGATGAAAAAAAACTATTTCATATACCTGACTTCCTTTATCTGCGGTATGTGCGTAATGGGCGTAGAGCTTTCTGCCACAAGACTACTGGCACCATATTTCGGCACTTCTTCAATTGTATATACCATAGTAATCGGTCTTATTATGATTGCCATGAGTATTGGTAACATTCTTGGTGGGCGTTCAGCTGACAAGCACAACAATCTGGGAAGACTATTTATGCTTCTGTGGGTAGCAGCCTTATGGGTAACAGTCATCCCACTGGTCGGCAAATATGTTATTGCCCTTTCAGCCCTTATAATGACATGGCTATTGCCGGGGAATCTGCTCGTTGCAGGTTCTTCCCTTGCCTGCCTGCTGGTTTTCTCAGCACCATTATTAATCCTGGGCATGGTTTCCCCCTATTTGGTCAAGCTGGGTGTCAAGGATATGGAAAACACAGGCCGCACCACCGGTAAAATATATGCGGCAAATACAATAGGAAGCATAATAGGCACCTTTATACCCACCTTCTTAACGATACCCCATATTGGCACACTAAAGTCTTTCCTGGTTTTCGCCCTCACTCTAAACCTTATTTGCTTATACTATTTTATTACTGAAAAAAAAGGCTTTACAAAAGCTGTTATCACAACAGTAATTACAGTTGCAATGCTAATAATGCCTATCAACAGCTCCTACGCCTTTTGGGCTGATAATATTGTCCTGGAGGATGAATCCCTGTACAATTATCTACAGATTACCGAGGATGAGGATTCGGTCATTCTTTCCACCAATGTCGCCTTTGGTGTCCAATCCATCTATAAGAAGAATCAGATGCTATCGGGCATGTATTACGACTATGCATTAATGTCTCCTCTTTTTCTTAAAGACATGGAGATTGAAAAGCCACTGGATGTACTGGTGCTTGGAATGGGTACCGGAACCTTTGCGAAGCAGTGCAAATATTATTTCCCAAACAGCAAAATTGAAGGTGTCGAAATAGATGAAAAAATAGTCAATCTTTCCAGAGAGTATTTCGAATTGAAACCTGATGAAGCCACCGTATATGTCAATGATGGTCGCACCTTCCTCTCCGGCCCTGATGCCGGCATGTACGATATAGTCATGGTGGATGCCTATCATGACATTACTATACCCTTTCACATGTCAACTGCTGAATTTTTTTCGGAAATAAAGGAGCATCTAAATCCCGGCGGCATTATCATGATAAATATCAACATGCGCTCCGAGAATAGCACAGAAATCGTAGATTATCTCACTCAGACACTCAAAACAGCCGTAAACAAGGTGTATAAGTATAATGTCCCAAACACAACCAATACCATAGTTTTTTCCTCTGATAATATGGATTGCCTACAGGATTTCGAAAGCAATGCCGAACAGCTTGACGACCAAAATCCTCTACTCCCTTTAGCCAACAGAGTATTGAAAAACCAAGTCGAGGTAACTGATATGGAGTATGTTTTTACAGATGATATGGCGCCAGTAGAAAAGCTTGGCCAGAAAGTTCTAAACGATATTGTTTTGGAAAGCCTTGATTATTACAAGCAACAGTGGGAGAATTCAGAAGGCAGCATCCTTGATATGCTGGATATGATATCTTAATAACCACAAATATCCAACCCCGATTGTATAATCGCAGTTTGATATTGTAGTATACGCTCAATTATAGGCTATGACGCTTTCATTATAAAACAATAAAAAGATATCTCTAATTACTTCATTGTAGTTTTCCGGCGTAATAATGTACATTTGCCCTTCATCTATCTGTACACAGACGAGTATCTGATATCTATCGTTGTTATCCATAACTGCGCTAATCACATCCACGGCTTCCAAAGGCCTGTTATATACGCAGGACCACTCTCCCCCATCCATTTCTTCTATCTGTTCAATTTCTAACATTTCTTCCGGTTGTGTTTCTTTATCATAATAACACTCCAGGAATCGTTCCAATTCACCGTTTCTTCTAGACCACAAATTTACTGTCAGGCTCATTATGTTCTCCTTTAATATTATGCTCAATACTATACTGCTAAATATATTGCTTTAAAAACTCCGGCATTTCCTCCGGCAAACCATTCATTGTAATGAAAAAACTGATATTATGGTTTTCATTAATGGTTTTCAAATTTTTAAAGAATAATTCCAGCTCGACTACATTTACTTTTGTAAGAAAATTTAATCTATCAATAAAGATCCCCTCTATATCATAGTCTTGGGAGAGAATGCCACATATAAAACCGAAAAAGCCAACACTCTCCAAAGGAGGGTATTCCGACAAGTCTACAAAACGTACCTTACGTTTTAAATCAAAAATTAATTGCTTGTTGTCATCAATAAAGACTACAGATCCCTTTCCATGCTCAGCAAGCTTATTTGCCTCATCAACAAGAATTCTCGTCTTTCCCATCCCCTTAGGGCCATAAACAACTTTTATCATTTGATCACATCCTTATATTTATTAAAAGGCCAGATACTATCTCCGGCCTGTCGTACCTATCTGTTTTCAAAAGCTTCATCGTCAGCATCTGTATCTGTTCCACCACCCCCATCATCTCGATCAGCCATCTCCATCTTTGATATGGAAATTTCATAAGCGACCTTACTGAGGATTTCTCCTGATTCCAGCTTTTTCTGGTATCCCCTGCTCTGAATCCTTCCCCACAATCTAATATTGTCTCCCACTTCCAGTCCTTCTGAAAACCTTGCATTTCTTCCCCATGCAATGCATGGTATATAATCAGACTTGTTATATGGGCGGTTCACAGCAAGCAGGATATCCGTTATTTCCCTTCCGAACGGTGTGGTTCTGTAAATCGGCTTCTTGCAAATAAAACCGTTCAGGTATATTTGATTGGGATTCTTTATCTTCTTTTCCTCATCCCAAAAAGTGATTTCCCGAGCAAACACCGTTAGTAATAATCGATTGCCTTCGTTGTTGTAGCTGTTGTAGGAGCGGAACTGGCCTTCTACCTCTATGACCGTCCCTATTTCCAATTTGTCCTTATTAGTTAGTCGCTCAGAAATGGTAATAGGTATCTTGTCGCTGCTATCACTCAGCCTGGGGACTTCAAGCAAAAAATAATAAAACCCTTCTCCATACACCTCATGACTGAACTCAACACTAGACACCACTTTCCCGGAAATAGTCGCGATATTATTATCCATTATGTTTCCGACCATCCGACCCCCACTCTCCTCTCAAAGTTCATCTGTATATTTACTGCATTTTTCTAATGTATGTTTATTCGAGAATGGCATGTTTTAGAATTAAAATTGTATTCTATCAACATTAGCGCGCTCTATATCTAAATAAACTCAATTCAAATAAACTCCTTAAGCTCTGTCAACGTATGAACAACTTATTCTATATTATATTACATATTTTGCGACTTGCAAATCCCTGAAATCAAATTTTAGAGTGTTCTCAATCAAATTAGTTGGTTTTTATCCACATTATTCAAATCAATCCCATTTATTATGGCAAAAGAGGCTGCTGCAAGTACATTATGGCTATCAAATTCTCCTGAATCCAGTTGAAGTTTATATTCCTGTGGTTCTACAATCCTGCCATTCCTTGCTGAGATAGATCTTTGAAGGCAGCAGATAAATCCGTCCTTAAATACCGAATCACCAATACTTGATGTTGTAACGCTTGCTTTTGTATTAAAGCCATAAGTGACAAATCTATGCTTCATCCCTTGAAGTAGCCTAATCAGTTCATTATCATCTACATTTACAATTGCAACACCTTTTTCGGCCATCAAAGAAAATACTTGCTTCACTTTATTTTCATATTCGGCCTTTTCAAACTTCTGATTATCTTCTACCTTATCTGTATAAATTAGAATATCAAACTGAACATCATCTGACAATAGCTTGTCAATATCCGCAAGCTCGGTTTTTAATAGAAGCAGGTCAATACTGTTCTTTTTAAGCTCAGCGATGTATGCCCTTATCTTTAAACCATCCATAGCGGGGAATTGTGCGGAATCAATAACACTTACCTTTCCACCTTTTGAAGCAAGCATCGAACTTATGATAGCTGCGGTCTGTAATTTGCCTTTGCTGCCGAATATACCTGCAATGAGCATTTTAGTAGTCCTATCTTTTTAACCAGTATTATCACTCTTATGATGCTCGTTTTGAATATATTTATGTGTTATTCTTCTGTCGCCCCTCGTGATCCATATAATAATCCTCCCGAATTATTAGCTCAGAAACCGGTACAAATAAATAACCCTCCGATTGAAGCTCCACTATTATTCCGGGCAGCAGCTGTGCTGTATGGGGTGTGTCATTATGAAACAGTATAATTGAGCCCGGCCCGGTTTTAGACTTTACTCTCTGTAGAATTTCATCCTTACTTATCCCCGGCTTCCAATCCAGCGAATCAACATTCCACTGTATTGTAAAATAGCCAAGCTTGCGCGCCTGGTCTAAAACAAGGTTGCTGTAATCTCCATAAGGTGCTCTAAAAAGGTCACACTTGACCCCTGACATCTTCTCGAGCACATCACCGCACTGCTTGATTTCAGAGGCAATCTTCTCTTTCCCCAAAGCCCCCATCCTGAAATGTGAATAGGAATGATTTGCTATATCGTGGCCCTCTTCAGCCATTATTTTAACAAGCTCAGCATTCTTTTCCGCCCACTGGCCTACCATGAAAAATGTAGCTTTAATCTCGGACTTTTTTAGTGTATTCAAAATGTCCGGTATATCATCTGCTCCCCATGCGCAGTCAAATGTAATGGATATTCTTTTATCAGGAGTATCAACAGAATAGATTGGTACTTCTTTCTTTGCCGAAAAGACATTCAAGGCCCCGGGCGCTGTAATAACAAGTGTATATATAATCATTAAGAGGGCCGCTAAGGCCAAAAAATAAATAAGCAATCGTCTTCCATTGAAAACAAGCAACTTCATTATGCATACACCACTCAATAGCTGAAATACTCCTGTACTATAGTATTTTCTATCCTGCCGGTATATGCCAAATAAAAGTAGGACAGGGAACGGAAGCCTGTCCTACCCCCGTCCTTCCCCTGTCCTTCCCTTCCGTCAATTACTCAATCTGCTTTTCTTCATCCAGAACTACAGTCAATGAAAGCGTCTCGCCATCCCTGTAAACCTCTATAACCACCTCATCACCCGGCTTATGCGTGTTCTTTTGTTCCTCAAGCTGCTTAAAGGATGTAACCGCCTCTCCGTCAAACTTTATGATGATATCCGCGTTGTGGATCCCGGCCTTATACGCTGCAGTAAGAGGCTGCACCTCATATACAAGGAGTCCGTACGGTACACCAAGGCGCTTCGCATATTCTTCGGTAAATGATTGGTCAATCATTATGCCAAGGTAAGGCCTACCTTTTACATACCTATAGTTGATTAAGCTATCTGCTATTTCATTAGCTTCATTTATCGGTATTGCGAAGCCAATGCCTTCAACATCCGTTGACGATATTTTTACTGTATTAACTCCAATAACATGTCCCTGTGAATTCACAAGAGCACCGCCGCTGTTACCCGGGTTGATTGCCGCATCCGTCTGAATCAGTTTAAAATCATATCCATTACTCAGCTCCAAGGTCCTGTCAATTCCACTGATAATACCGGCGGTAACGGATCCCATATATTCCAATCCTCCGGGGTTTCCGATTGCCACTGCCAATTCGCCTACCTTTACTTTATCAGAGTCACCAAGCTCAGCAGCTACAAGATTATTCACGTCAATTTTTATCACGGCTATATCAGTATTATCATCCCTTCCCACAATCTTTGCAGGGTAGGATTTTTCCATGTCACCAGGTAAGATTACCTCAATCGTAGAGCCTTCCGTCAGCTTGTTTGTGTTTCCTTCAAGAGCCCCTTCAATAACATGATTGTTTGTAAGAATGTAGCCATCCTCTCTCATAATAATACCCGAACCATATCCAATGCCATCTCTGCCAAAGCTAAAGAAGAAATTGTCAGTTCGTGCTTTTACATTGATCTTGATGCCTACAATAGAAGGACTAACCTTTTCCGCAATTGCCTCAATCGGTGATGAGGATTGTGTGATTTCAATTTTTTTATAGGTATTTTCGTAGGCAGGTACAGATGCCTGTTCTGTTACACCCAGCCATTCATTTATGGTCGGCTGGATTACCGGCCCAACAAATGTAACCGCCGCAAACATAAAACATGCTCCAAGTATAGAACTGAGTATGGCAACGAGAATCAGATGCCCGGCTCCGATTTTTCTTTTCTTAGTCTTCTTAATATTTTCCGTATAGTATGGTAACCCTTTTTGCGCTACTTCATTAGCTGTTTGGGTTTCTTTATTTAATTCATTCATATTACTATTATTTAGCTCATCCATATACAATACCTCCTATTGGTGATCAAGCAAACATCTACCCATAACATTCAACTATATTTATATTGTAAATTGCCAATTTGAAAAAACTATGAATAATCTGTTAACATTACGCATGTGTTGCGGCATCCCTATCATCACGATCGCCGCGAGCAAGTGTAAACGTAAATGCCGTCCCAAGACCAGGTTCGCTACGGACACTGATGCTTTGTTTATGCTCATTAATTATATTTCTTACAATTGCAAGTCCCAGCCCTGTACCGGTTTTGTCCCGTCCTCTGGACTTATCCGATTTGTAAAATCTATCCCATACATGATCGAGTTCATTTGGGTCAATGCCAATTCCATTGTCCCTAACAGTAACCTCTATGCGGTCCTTAAGTTTACGAGTAATCACCCCAATCTTCCCGCCTGGCGGTGTGAATTTAATGGCATTGTGCATAAGATTGTACAAAACCCTCTCTATCGCATCAGAATCACCTTTTGCCAGCAGCTCTTCCTCTTCAAAATCAGCATCTACAGACAAATCCTTCTCAATAAGCAGAGCTTCAAGCTTAATAACACATTTCCTTACCATCTCATTTATGTTTAGGGTTGTAATATCCAGCTCCACTTCTCCCGCTTCAATTTTTGCCAGGTCGAGCAAGTCATTGACCAATCGATTCAATCTATAAGTCTCATCCTTAACAATATTCAAATACTGATTATGTTTCTCCTGCGGAATTGTACCGTCCAGTATTCCCTCAACAAATCCTCGAATGGAGGTCATCGGCGTGCGCAGCTCATGAGAAACATTCGCTATAAATACCCTTCTCATTTCCTCAATGTCCTGAAGAGCCAGCGCCATCTGATTGAATGCCATCGCCAGTTCACCTATTTCATCGTTGGACTTAATATCAAGCCGTCTTTCAAACTCGCCATTTGCGATTTTTGCAGCAGCATTCTTTATTTGTTTCAACGG
>CAYOKA010000067.1:10169-11951 GCA_964404395.1 uncultured Oscillospiraceae bacterium
ATATCCCAGTTAGATTGGAAAAGGTACCCTTCCTGTGAAACAATCCAAATATATGAATTTGTATAATTGCCAAAGGATATTAGTGAATCCTGCAAAAGCAGTTTAGCCCTTACAGTACTGAGATAATCAGTTACATCAATGTTTTGCAGATAATTGCTAAAAACCAGGTTGATCCAACCGCTGGCTGTTTCAAGAGTATTTGCCTTTTCTTCAGTAACATATTTATCAAGAAACAAGCTCAGCATAACCCCGGTAATAGTAAAAGCAACGATAAGTATTAAGAGAAACATTGCTATCAATTTACTGAATATCGTCTTGAACATTATTTTACCTCGAATTTGTACCCTACACCCCAGACAGTCTTCAGCGACCATGTCTGGTTTGGCATGTCAATCTTTTCCCTTAGTCTCTTCACATGAACATCCACTGTCCTGCTGTCCCCATAAAAATCAAAGCCCCAAACATGCTCAAGAAGCTGCTCTCGCGTAAATACCTTGTTCGGATTAGAGGCCAGGAAATAAAGCAATTCCAATTCCTTTGGCGGCATCTCCAATTCCTTTCCATTGAGCGCCACTACATAGTTTGATTTATTGATTACAAGGTTCGGAAATATAAGCTCCTTCACATCATAGTCCTTTCGCTCATATCTTCTGAGCACAGCCTTTACTCTGGCCACCAGTTCCTTTGGCTCAAAGGGCTTAACCATGTAATCATCTGCGCCCAGCTCCAGTCCCAGCACCTTATCAAATGTTTCACCCTTTGCGGTCAGCATAATAATCGGTATATTACTAATCTTTCTTATTTCCCTGCAAACCTGCCACCCGTCAACTCCGGGAAGCATTATATCCAGAACCACAATATTTGGTGTGAACTTCACGAACTCCTCAATGCCGTTTTTACCGTCATAAACGGTCTGCACCTCATATCCTTCTTTCGCCAGATATAGCCGGATTAGTTCACATATATTCATATCATCATCAATAACCAGCACTTTCTTTTTACCAATCACACAACTCACCCGCCTATCCCAAAAATTCACACCAATTGTAATATCTATACGCTATAATCATATCATTTACAATTTGCTGCAACAACCTGTATTTAAAAACCACCTGCTTTAACAGGTGGTTTTGTATGCTTTAGGTTAACTAAATTTATAAGTCCATCTATTACACTGTAGTAACATATTTAAAGAAATTGTTATTGCATACATGGTCAATGGAAGGAACCTTTTCATCATATTCAATATTCACCAGCGCATAGCCATCCACGATCAAGCCTTCCCAGTAATGCCCGACATCCTTTTTTGATTTACCTGTTGCCTTAGTAAATTTGCGCAATTCCTTCAGATTATCTACTCTCATGTTTTGACTCTCAAGCATTTTCAGATAAATTCCTTTATCGTAGGGCAACGATAATTCGCCGGCTTCAAGCTTCGACAATGTGTCATCATAGTCTTTCACTGCAATAACATACCTTGATTCAACTCTCTTTTTCTTGCTAAACATAAACACAACCCCTTCTCCCAAATTTAATTAAATTTTTAGTACATTTACTTTCTCTAAGTAATGCAAGTATAAAGTATAATTATATCATTATATCATTATATCATTATATTTTTAGATAATCTATGAATTTAATTTGTCATATAAACTCAATAATAGGCTTCTTTTATATAAACTCAATAGATTTATTATAAAATTCATAAAATGTTTACAAATAACTTTACTAATTTATGTTAAACGCTTTTTTCTGCAATTCCTCTCTATACTTCTTAGGCGA
>CAYOKA010000068.1:0-5841 GCA_964404395.1 uncultured Oscillospiraceae bacterium
TATGTACTTTAAAGAGGATATCGATAAGGTGAAGGAAAGACTTTTTGCGTTCTGGGATCGGGAGATTGTTGATCGTGCTTGTGTGGCAGTGTGGGCACCTAAGAAGGAAGGGGCTAATACATCTGCGTTTATCAATGATACACACTGTCCTGATGAGGAATCGTTGATACGCTATTGGACGGATCCGGAAACTATTTACAAAAACACGATGCGTAGACTCGAAAACACCTATCTCGGCGGTGAATGCCTTCCTGCGGCTTTCCAAAATTATGGTACGGACGGCCATTGCAATTATTTTGGAGCAAAGCCTACTTATGGTAGGGATACGATCTGGTTTGATCCGGTATGGGGGAGCCTGGAGGATGCAAACACAAGCTATGACGAAGGTCCTCTTGAGAAGCATCTTGCTATTGCACAGTATCTGGTGGATCGGGCAGAGGACTACTATTTTGTTGCCATGCCGGACAACTGCGGCACTCTGGATGCAATATGCCACCTGTACGGGACTGAAAATGTGTTGATTTCATTTATGGAGGAGCCGGAACTGCTCAAAAACGCAATCAAAAAGGTGAATGAGGGCTGGAGCAGATCAACGGAGAAATTTTACAAGGTCAGCTGGGAGAACTGCGCAGGGGGCTCAGCTCATATGTGGATGCATCTTCTGGCACCGGGAAGGTTACAGCATATGCAATGCGACCTTTCAGTAATGCTATCTCCTAAAATGTATGAAGAATTTGTTCTGCCTGAGCTCTACGAGCAAATGGAGAGTATTGATTACCCTGTATATCATTTTGATGGAATCGAGCAGATTGCTCATCTGCCCTACCTGCTAAGCCTTGAAAAGCTTAAGGCGATTCAGTGGACAGAAGTAGCCGGACAACCATCTGCAGCTAATTATATACCTGTATTAAAACGTATACAGGATGCAGGTAAAAGCTTAATTATCATGGCTCCGCCGACTGATATTCCGGCACTTATGAGCGGATTGTCGTCGAAGGGACTATATATACACACCGAAGCAGCGAATGTAGCTGAGGCAAAAGAAATTGAAGAGTACGTTAAAAAACATACGAAAGAATAAGAGGTGACAGTATGATAGACAAGAGCTACAGGTATATGGATTCCCGATACGCCAGAGCTGTTGAGACCTACAAGCTGATAGAAGGCGGTTTTGAGATTTATCTTTCTGATGGGCAAAAGGGCTTGATAAATATGCGCATATCTGCTGTAGCAGACAACATCATCAAAATTCATGTTGCGCCCGGAAGAATGACGCCACCGAAGTTTGATTTTGTTAATCGCGACTATTTGCCGAAAAAGGTGAAAGCGGAAGCAGTGGATGATGGCAAAGCATTATGTATATCGACTAAGCACTGGCGTGCTGTGATTGGGAAGAATCCTTTTAGTCTGAGCATTCATGATAAGAATGATAATCTGGTTTATGCTGAAAATACGGATGATGTGAACTCTGTGGGTGAAGGGGAAGACAGGATTATGCCGCTGGGATACACATTGGATGCGAATGGCAACGTTGCAGGCATGAACTTTTGTGGACGGCTGAGATATGATGAACATATTTACGGCCTTGGAGAGCGTTTCACTGAATTTGACAGACGCGGACAGCAGGTAACAATGTGGAACTATGATACGCTGGGCTGCCGGGACGAAAATGCATATAAGAACATACCGTTTTATGTAAGCTCCTATGGCTACGGACTGTTTTTGAATTCGCACAGAGCGGCTCAGTTCAATATTGGAAGCGAATCAATTGCGTCAATCAATGTACACTGCCCCGGAGAAGAAATGGAGTACTATATTATTACCGGCAGTTTGAAAGAGATTGTATCAACATACACTCATTTAACCGGTCCTGCTGCACTGCCTCCGGATTGGTCTTTTGGGCTTTGGTTTTCCACAGGATTTGCCGGGACAAATTCCGAGATGGTGGAAGCAGATGCAAAGAAGCTGCGTGAACTCGGTATTCCCACTGATGTAATCCATTTCGATTGTTATTGGCTGCGAGACGATATGTGGTGCGACTTTGTATGGGATGATGCCATGTACCCTGACAGACTGCAGATGTTGAAACGCATAAAAGACATGGGGTATAAAATATGCCTGTGGATAAACCCCTATGTCACCATAAAAACGCAAATGTATGAAGAGGGAAAGAAGCACGGTTATTTTGCTAAAAACAGTGCAGGAGAGCCTTATCAAGCGGATTTATGGCATGGCTTGCTTTCCATGTGTGTTTTGTTGGACGTAACAAATCCCCAGGCAGTGGAATGGTTCCGAGGGAAACTGAGGTCTGTGCTGTCTGAAGGTGTGGATGTGCTTAAAACAGATTTCGGTGAGGATATTCCGGTAGACTGCTTATTTAGTAACGGCATGACAGGCGAAGAAATGAGAAACGTATACAGCATTCTATATAATGAAATTGTTTTTGAAGAAACTAAAAAGCTGAAGAACGAGGAAAATGGCCTTGTATGGGCTCGAAGCGGATGTGCGGGCATGCAGAGGTATCCGGTTTGCTGGTCCGGCGATCCCCGGTCATCTTATGAATGCATGGCAGGAACACTGCGAAGCGGTTTATCTCTCGGAATGTCGGGCGTACCATTCTGGAGCCACGATATTGGCGGCTTCTATGGGCATGTTTCTGATGACATTTATGTGAGGTGGGCACAGTTCGGGCTTTTTAGTTCTCACAGCCGCATGCACGGAACGACAAGCCGGCCGCCCTGGGCATTCAGTGACCGAGCCTGCAAAATCGTGATTGACTTTATTAAGCTGCGCTACCGCTTGATGCCGTATATTTTGAAAACCGCACGCAATTGCTGTGAGCAAGGTTTGCCCTTCATTAGGCCTCTTGTATTGGAAGATAGCAGCGATCCAAATGTTCCTATGATTTACGATCAGTACTATTTCGGCAATGATATGATAGTGGCACCGGTCTTTGGAGGACATAATATAACCCGGGCAGTCTACCTGCCTGAAGGGGACTGGCAGGATTTGCTGACCGGAAAGCGTTATAATGGAAGGCGATGGATTACAGTAAAATGTCCACTCGAATACATGCCGATTTTTGTGAAGAACAATGCCGATATAGGGTTGCTTGACACGCCGGATATGTTTATCCATCAGAAATAATCAAGGAGATAGAGCGATGTCATATAATAAGGATTTGAAAATCATTCACGAGCTGGCAGAAAAGGTTAATGTAATTTCAAATCAGCCACGGTATGAGAAAGCACGACGTTTATGGACGGATCATAATGACTTGAAGGCAGGTACTGAGCCTTTGATCTGGGTGTGCCCCGATGACGATGGAGGCTGGCTGGAGCTTGTTCCTTACAGCTCGCTGAAAACAGAAGATCCCGACCTGCAAGTCTTGGAGCACCGTCTAAGGAAGCTCATCTATCAGCATGAGAATTTTGATGATGATTATGTGCAGGAGCCTGTTTTACGGTTTGATATTCCCGGCGAATACACAGGCCACACCTTTGGCGATGCCGCACAGGAATATGCATGGGGCATACCTGTCCGGTCACAGCGTGTGACAAACGGTGCCTACCATCTGGATAATTATTTGGATAGTGAAGAGAACGTTGAGAGGCTTCTTCAGCATGAAGTCGATTTTAGGCCGGATACTGCAGAATGTGAGCGCTTGAGTGAAAAGTACATAAATGCTGTTGAAGGGCTGATTGATATTCAATTTACAGTACCATATGTAACGCTCGTTCAAAGCGTTTATATTGAGCTTGTTCATTTGCGTGGCTTAACGGAGCTAATGCTGGATCTGTATGACAATCCTGAATGGCTGCATAAGATACTGGATCATATGTCTGCATCAAAGGTGCGGCTTTTAGACCGGCTTGAACAAAGCAATATGCTTTATGATAACAGATCGAATGTATATACAGGTTCAGGAGGATTGGGATATACAAGCTATAATGAGGGAGATCATTCCTGCAAGCTATCCAACATGTGGGGATTTGCCGACACACAGGAATTTTCTGATGTTTCTCCTGAAATGTTTGGTGAATTTGCCATTGCCTACCAAAAACGCGGGCTAAACAAATTTGGATTGATAAGCTATGGGTGTTGTGAACCGCTTACAAATAAATTTGATATAATCTTTTCTTCATTGCCTAATATCAGGCGATTGAGCATTAGTCCATGGGCAGATGTGAATATTGCGGCAGAGAAAATTAAAGATAAGGCGGTTTTTTCATGGAAGCCCAACCCATCGTTGGTCTGCAATGGTATTGATGAACCTTCTATGAGCAAAATGCTTGCCGAAACAGCAAAAGCAACAAAGGATTGTGTAACAGAAATTATTCTAAAGGATATCCGGACATGCGGAGGTACTCCTGAGAATTTGCAGAAATTTATCAGAATGGCACGTCATGCGTTTAAATAGAATTTAGGGAGAGAAGATACGAATGTTTAAAGGGAAGATACTAAATGCGCAGCTTTTACGCATTATAGCAGAAACAGGACACACGGATATGATTTGCGTAAGTGATGCCGGTTTACCGATTCCAAGGAATGTGGAACGTGTTGACCTGGCATTGGAAAAAAATAAACCAGGTTGGCTTGAGGTATGCAAGATCATGTTTGAGAACATGGTTATAGAAAAAATATATCTTTCAGAGGAAATGATTGAAGAGAATCCTGATATGTATGATAGATTTAAATTATTATTTAAAGACACCGATATTGCATTTATTCCACATGCAAAATTCAAAGAGAGCAGCAAGAATTGCAGAGCAGTTGTTCGCACTGGCGAGTTTTCTCCATTTTGCAACTGTATTCTTGTTGCCGGTGTAAACTTTTAGGAGGCTGATTATTATGATTATCAACTTTGGTTCACTTAATATTGATAATGTTTATTCTGTGACAAACTTTGTAAAACCGGGCGAGACGATACTGTGTAATGATTACAATATCTATGCAGGAGGCAAAGGGCTCAATCAATCCGTTGCTGCAGGGCGTGCAGGTGGTCGGGTGCGCCACGCGGGAATGGTTGGTGAGGAGGGAAGATTCCTTCTGGAGATTTTAAGCAATGCTAAAGTGGACACATCCCTTGTTAAGATTGTAAACGCAAGGAATGGACACACAACTATACAGGTAGATAAAAACGGACAAAACACTATTATCCTCTATGCCGGGACGAATCACATGCTTGATGAGGATTATGCAAGGGAAATTGCAGAGGTTCTTTCAAAAGGCGATATTGTTTTGTTCCAGAATGAAACCTCGGCAATTCCTGAATTGATGAAACTGGCTGCAGATAGAGAATGCATAATTGCACTAAATCCGACACCGATGAATGACAGGGTTTTTGCGATGCCGCTGGAGCTCGTCGATATCTTAATAGTAAATGAGATAGAAGGTGAGGGAATGACCGGTAAAGCTGATCCAACAGAAATATTGGACAGGCTGGCTTCGCGATTTCCAACTGCAAAGATCCTCCTTACTCTAGGCGATATGGGAATGCGTTTTGCGCATGGCAAGGAGAGGATGGAGCAAGGCATTTTCTCTTTTGGCAGTGCTGTTGATACAACAGCAGCCGGGGATACATTTATAGGATATTACCTGGCCGCACTTTCGAATGGGGCAAATGACAGTGAGGCAATAAAGCGCGCCACTATTGCTTCAGGAATATGTGTAACACGCGCGGGAGCAGCGCAATCCATACCCTTTTTATCGGAGGTTGAGGCAGTAATTAATTCAAAAGAATGAAACCTGAACAAGAACCCAATAATATTACAGTTTACAGCTAAAAATTACAATAGTTTATTTTGATATTATATTAACATTAAGACAGCTATATAAAGC
>CAYOKA010000068.1:5941-11827 GCA_964404395.1 uncultured Oscillospiraceae bacterium
AAGGTTATTCTTGAAGAAGGCCTGCTTTCCGGGATGAACGTCATCGGTGTCAAGTTTAAAAACAATGAGGTATATGTTCCTGATGTACTGATAGCCGCCAGAGCCATGAATGCAGGAACGGCACTTTTAAAGCCTCTGCTTGCTTCAGACGGAGTCGAGGCAAAAGGCAAGGTAGTTATTGGCACGGTAAAGGGAGATCTTCATGACATTGGAAAGAATCTGGTTCGTATGATGATGGAAGGAAAGGGACTGGAAGTAATTGATCTGGGTGTGGATGTACCTCCGGAGAAATTCATTGACAGTGCGAAGGAAACAGGTGCGCAGATTATTGCCTGCTCAGCGTTGCTGACAACTACTATGGGTGAAATGCAAAAGGTGATTGACGCTACACAGACAGCAGGGATAAGAGATAAGGTTAAAATTATGATCGGTGGCGCGCCTGTAACTGAGAATTACTGCAAACAGATTAATGCGGACTATTATACTCCGGATGCAGCTTCAGCAGCCGAGGTAGCAGCAAAAATCTGTATGGACATGAGTGCATAAGGATTTGGATTTATATTCATCTAGTATTCAGGGAGTTAGATCCATGAGATTGAAGCTTATTTGTTGTGAAGTTCTTACGCGCGAGATATGTCATGAATTATATACTAGCCCTAATGCGATTGACCCGGTATTTACATCAAAGGGAGCCCATGAAAAACCTGATGATCTTCGCAGCATGATACAAAGCAGCATTGATGATGCAGATAAAGAAGGCTGCTATGATGCTGTGATTTTAGGCTACGGCCTTTGTGGAAATGCTGCCAATGGGCTTTCTGCCGGGTCAATCCCTTTTATTATTCCTCGTGCGCATGACTGTTGCACATTGTTTCTTGGTTCAAAGGAAAAATTTATTGAATATTTTGGGGAAAACCCAAGTCTGGAATGGGGTTCTACGGGCTACATGGAAAGGGGAGACTCCTATATACGGCAAACACAGACAGGTAAATTGCTAGGTATGGATATGGATTATGAGCAGCTGGTAGAACGGTATGGAGAGGAAAATGCGGCTTTTATTCAGGAAACGCTGTATCCGGAGCGGAGAGACAGCGAGCTGATTTTTATTGATATGCCACAGACCAGGCATTTGGGGTATCTTGATAAGATGCGGGAGCTTGCACAGGAAGAGGGCAGGGGCCTAAAGGTCTATCCCGGAAACATACGTCTAATCAGAAATCTGGTGAACGGCAACTGGAATGAGGATGAATTTCTTATTGTTCCACCCTATAAGTCGATAAAGGCGGTCTATGATCAGGATGTAATCATGACCGTCGAATGATTCAATAATGCGATTGGGGGATGTAATCTTTGGAGCATATGATAGGCCATATGATAAAAATCCATTGCGAAGAGGGTTTTAGCGAATTCATGGTGGAATCAGGGACGAATCTGTTGCAGTTTCTCAACGGAAGCGATATTTTAGCGGGAGTGGAAAACTATTGCAACGGAAGCGGAACTTGTGGTAAATGCAGAGTAAAGGTCATGGGACAACTATCGGAGCCTTCAGAAAAGGAGAGGGAGCTTTTGGGGGAATCAGCCCTTGAAAAGGGCTTTCGCCTGGCCTGTTATGTCAATGTCAGCGCAGACATTGATGTTTTTTTGCAAAGCCCGCAGAGCAAGGCTCAGATTGTAACCGAGGGGAAGCAGATTGATGCCAAACCCGATCCGCTCATTGTAAAAAAATCTATCACATTGAAAGCTCCCAATACAAATGATCAGGCATCGGATCTGGAAAGACTTGCTGCCGTTGAGCGAGGCATTGTTCTGGATATCGAAGGTATACGTGAAATCTCCGATGTAATGAGGCAGAAGGATTATCAAATAACAACTGTAAGGTATAAGGACAAGGTAATAGCGGCTGAGCCGGGGGACACATCCGATAAAATCTATGGAATTGCTGTGGACATAGGAACTACCACCGTTGTCGGATATCTGCTGGACTTATTATCGGGACGAAAAATAGATGTATATTCCATTCAAAGCCCACAGAAAAGGTTTGGTGCTGATGTCATTTCAAGAATAGCCTTTACGATGGAGTCGGATGAAGCTCTTGAACGCATGAATCAAACCATAATTGACAGCATTAATGATATAATTGGGCATTTGGCAGAGAACCGGCAGATTAGCCGTGAAGATATCTATGCGGCCGCCTTTGTCGGAAACACTACCATGATGCACTTCCTTATCAGATTGCCGGCAAAAAATATTGCGGTTTCACCTTTTATCCCGGTCACGACTCAGATGCACGAGTTTAAGGCCTCACAGCTGGGGATAAGGATAAACAGGCATGGTGTCGGTATAGTTTTACCATCTGTTTCGGCCTACATCGGCGCCGACACGGTTGCTGCCGTTCTGGCAAGCGGCATGTATGAGCAGGAAGACATTTCACTGCTTATGGATATAGGAACAAATGGTGAAATCGTATTGGGGAACAGTCGAAGGATGTACACCTGTTCAGCAGCTGCGGGACCGGCTTTTGAAGGTGCGAACATCAGGAACGGTGTGGCAGGCATTGCCGGAGCCATAGATAAGGTCAGGTTTACCCCCATTTTTCAATATACTACGATTAATGATGCGAAGCCCATAGGCATATGTGGGTCGGGAATAGTTGACATAATTTCCGAAATGCTTGCCTCGGGAATTATTGATGAAACAGGGAGGATTCCGGATGCTGAGGAGCTTGACGCTTCTGTACCGGAGAAATTGAAGAAAAGGCTAATAAAGGTTGACGGGTTCAATGCTTTTATTGTTGAAAAAAATATTGCCATTACCCAGAAGGATGTCAGGGAGCTTCAGAACGCCAAGGCTGCTATCGCCGCAGGTGTCAGGATACTGGTCGCGCAGGCTGGAATCAGGATAGAGGATATTAAAAAGGTTTTTCTGGCCGGTGGCTTCGGGAACTATATCGATATCGAAAGTGCACTGAATATAGGCTTGCTGCCGAAAGAGCTGCGCGGCAGGATAGAGTCCATCGGAAATGCTGCCGGAATCGGTGCGATTGAGAGCTTAATTTCGGGGGAACGGTTCGGAAAAGTGCAGGATATTAAAGCGAAAATGGAATATATTGAGCTGTCTGCCTGTGCGGAATTTACAGATGAATATATAGAAAATATGATGTTTGAATAGGACGCGCTATTTTTTGCCTCTGGATTCCCGATAACGTCCGGGGGTCATCCCTGTGATTTTCTTAAAGACCTTGCTAAAGTAACTCTGGTCTTCATAACCAACTAAATTGGACACCTCAACGAGGGGTAATGATTTATCCTTTAACAGGCCTTTAGCCGCATCAATTCTTACTTTATTCAGATAGTTGCTGAAGCTGTAGCCCATACCATCATTAAAAACCTTGCTGAAGTATGATGCGCTGAGAAAGACATGTGAAGCAACATCCTCCAAGCTTATCTTTTTCATATAATTGTGCTTGATATAATCAATCGCTTTATATATCACATCTATATGTCTATTATCCTTCAGATTAAATACGCAATCCGTGAATCTGGCCAAAATGCCTGATAGCCAGTAGGTCAAATCATCTACGGACTGAAAGTCATTAATTTTGTTGAGAAATCCATAGTTCATACCAAAGATCTGTTCCACGTCAGCGCCGCCTTCGACTGCAGCACGTGAAAGAAGGACGATCAATTCAAGCACATGCGATTTTATAAGCTCAAAGTTTCCGTTTGATGAAAAAAAGATGTAGCCCAATATCTCATTGAGGATTCTTTGTGAAGCAATCTTATCCCCTTGGGATACGGTCATTAACAGCTCCCTTTCCTTTTCAATAGGGTATCCTGCCGGACCGGCTTCATCTCCTCCCATGGTATTAATAAACTCCAGGTATTTGGATATATTTAATATCTGTTGCCCGTCTTCCGGAGCTTGCTCGATTTTTTCCTGCTCGCTGCCGGTAATACTTGATGTGACGATATATAGAAGCTCTGATAGGCTGTTCACCCTTTCAGGCTTGAATATGGGAATTTCCTTGATACGCTTTCTGACTGAATTCACCGTTTTAGGTTTTATTCTATCTGGGTTTATGATGTCAAAAAGCAGGAATTCATCCGGATCCATCATAAGTGCGGGACCGCCTATCATGGCACCGCTCATTGCTCCTTTATTCATTAGCGAAGATGCCCAGTACACAAGACCCAGAGAGCAGAAATAAATATACCTGCCTCCAAATCTTTCCGCCTGGTAGGCACCGTAAAGATGTGTATTCTGACAGTTGCTATCATTGGCTTTGTTCAGCCCAAGTTCCCTGCAAAGGTTGCAGATACTGTTTTGGGTATTCGCCGCATATAATAATTCGCCATGTAAGTCTATGACCATGCAGCCGGTTTCTACTGAATTTGCGTAATCATTACAGCATTTTACTGCTTTGTATAAATCAAATCCCAAATCATTAACAAGGTTTGCTTCAACTTCCATTGATAGTCTACCTCTATAAGCTAATATTTATCACTACCCCTAATTATACCCCATGAAAAGGGTTAATGCATCTATGGACTTCACTGCCCCTATATGCTAAAATCGTTGAAGACATTAATAAAAGCCTGTGGAGGGGAAGCAAATGAGTCAGTTATCTGCGCCGGGCGGTAAGCTTTTTAGCAGGTTCCGGCGCACTTTCATTGGTGATCGCACATTCTATAAAACCGTGCTGGCACTTATTGTGCCGCTTATTATACAGAACACGATTTCCAACTTTGTCAACCTGCTCGACAACATAATGGTGGGGCAGGTAGGGACGATGGAAATGTCAGGGGTTGCAATTACAAACCAGCTCATGTTTGTGTTCAACATATCCATCTTTGGTGGATTGGCAGGCGCAGGCATATATGGCGCACAGTTCTATGGCGCAGGCGATAATGAAGGGCTGCGAAGCACATTCCGCTTTAAGCTTTTGATGTCAGCTTTTACACTGGCAGCAGGGGTTATTATCTTTTTGACCGGCGGTGAATCTCTAATCTCTTTGTATCTGACCGGAGAGGGCAGCGCAGCTGATGCAGCGGCTATACTGTATTCTGGTCGCGAATACTTATTCATTATGCTTTGGGGACTGATGCCATTCGCTATGACTCAGGTTTACAGCAGCTCCTTGCGTGAAACGGGCGAAACAATGCTGCCCATGAAGGCAAGTATAGCGGCAGTGCTCACAAATCTCTGCCTTAACTATGTTCTGATATTTGGAAAGCTTGGCCTGCCTGCGCTCGGCGTTGTTGGTGCTGCTATCGCCACAGTCATTTCCCGCTATGTAGAGCTTACGATTATTGCAATATTCGCTCACCGGCATACCATCAGGTTCCCTTTTATTAAGGGGATATATAAGTCACTCAGGATTCCGCGTGATCTTTTTATGAAGATAGCCAAAAAAGGGATGCCTTTGCTGGTCAATGAACTTCTATGGTCGCTGGGAATGACTACACTGATGCAGATATTCTCAACAGCAAGCTTGAGTGTTGTTGCCGCACTGAACATATCAAGTACGACAACGAATTTATTTAATGTATTCTTCATAACTATGGGTACTGCTGTTGCAGTCATGGCAGGGCAGGCCCTTGGGGCCGGAGATATCGCGCGTGCAAAAAGTGTAGTATGGAAGCTGATATTTTTCAGCGTTTGCATCTGCTTTGTAATGGGGGGACTGCTGGCAGCCTTGTCGCCTTTTATTCCCCATATCTATAACACCACCGATGAGGTACGCCGGCTGGCGACCCATTTTATGATTACAAGTGCCGTATTTATGGCGGTAAACGCAACATCCCATTGCTGCTACTTCGCTCTTCGCTCAGGGGGCAAAACCTTTATTACCTTCCTGTTTGACAGCATGTACATGTGGGTTATAGG
>CAYOKA010000069.1:0-11488 GCA_964404395.1 uncultured Oscillospiraceae bacterium
ACCATGCGCTTCAAGCCAGCGACGGGCTTATCATAACAGGCCCTACGGGCACAAATGTTAACGACATATCAGTGCTGCTGATAAAAAGATAATGTGACAGGGGCTGCGCACCCCTGTTGCATGTCTATATCTTAAATTTTCTAATCAAGCTCGAAAGTTCTTCAGACATTTCTGCCATTGCTTTTGAAGAAGCAACAATCTCTTCTGTCAAAGCTATCTGCTCCTCAGATGATGCCGAAACGCTCTCTGAATTAGTGGCGAATACCCGGCTCGCCTCGTTTATTTCCTGCATAGTACTCTCAAAATTAATGCTGTTCTCAGTCATCATCTTCACACTTTTCGTAACATCATTCACAATTACCTTTAGTTGTGTAGCCTGTTCGTTAATTACTGTAAAGACAACTCCGTTTTCTTCGATGGACTGAACGCTGGCGTGTACTGATTTTATACTGTCATCCATTTTATTGACGGCAGTTTCAACACCGTTCTTTACTTCTACTATTAGGGTCGCTATTTTTCTACTGGCATCAGCCGATTCTTCAGCCAATTTCCTAATCTCATCTGCCACAACGCTGAACCCTTTTCCTGCTTCACCCGCTCTGGCTGCCTCAATAGCGGCATTTAGGGCGAGCAAATTAGTCTGATCAGCTATACCACTGATAAGTTCTGTAATCTGTCCTATTTGATTTGAAGTGTTGCCCAAATCCGATATAACCGCAGAGACTCCCTCTGTTTCGGTTCTTAAATGATTTATCATATCAACAGAATCAGCAACCGATTTGCTTCCCCTGGAGATATCGTCCATAATATTCTCAGTTGTTTTTTCCATTTTATCAGAGCTCAAATTCACTTCATCTATTTGTTCAACAAGCTCCTTCAGATTAAGCAGTGCTGAATCAATCTGAGCCGACTGCTCCTCGGCACCGGATGCAATTCCCAATATCATGCCGGCTACATCCTCAGCTGCCTTGCCAACCTGATCACCTGACGAATACAATTCCTGGCTTGATGCAGCAACATGGTCCGACGCATCGGTTATCTGCATTATTATTGTTTTTAAATTGTCCGTCATAGCTGAAAATGAATTAGCCAGCTTACCCAGCTCATCATTCCTTTTGAGGTGTGCTTCCTGTATCTTCACTGCCAAATTCCAATTCGCCATCTGCTCAGCTTGGTTGGTTGCAGCAACTATTGGTTCTGTTACTTTTTTCGCAGTAAAATAGATGAAAATTGATGCAAGTAGGATACTTAATAGAATAACTCCAAGCAATATGTATTTCATATTATTTATCATACCCATATATGATGAGACAGGCTGGTAAGACAAAACATGCATGTCATACTTGCTACTATTGCTGTAAGCAGCTATATAATCGATGCCATCAAGTGTAAAATACCCAATCCCTGTATCCGCGGTCTTAAGCAAATTGTAATAATCCAGCAGTCCGCTTTCCTCGCTCTGGAAATCCAACGTTAATACATATTCCGGTATCGTTGAAGAAATAGCAAGTCCTGAAGAATTGAGGATTAGAGATCTTGTGTAAGTCAGATTGATTGGGGTCAGCTGTGTTGGCGATGGCTACGCTCAACGATTCAACAATACATGGCTGCATTGCAATTGATTGGGCTTGCTTTTCCAGGTCAGACAAAGCAAGCTCTATTTGGTTTTTCTTCTCACTTGCAATGTTTGTGAGTCCACTACTGGCTGAGTCACTTAAGTACTTCTCCGAAAAATAGCTCGTTGTAACAAGACTTATCATCATAGGAATTGCCATGCACAAAACAGACACCAAAAACAATTTCCAGAATAGCCCCTTAAGCTTTCTTGGCTTCGCTCTTAACATAATAATATCCCTCCAAGTCTTTGTATAGTAAGTTCCGTATATATTGTTGCAAATATTATCACGCCTCAGGCATTACGCTATACTATATTATTCGACTTATTTCGGCAAAGCTTTAACTGCAAATGCGACAAAGTTCGACATGGAACGCTTCTCTGTCACAAAGCCGCAAATAATGTAATAGGCAGGAATAGACAAGATAAGGCAGGGAACCGTCACTGCCCTATCCCACCCTGTCGCACTGTTACCACCTTCGGGAGCTGCCTCCGCCGCCGGCACTGCCTCCGCCACCGGAACGCCTTGAACCACCGGAGCCACCGCCCCTGGAGCCGCCTCTACCAAGCATCCTCAGAAGCGATAATGTAAATATGCCGCCTGTTAATTTGAAATCCAGTATGGTAAGAACTATTATGACAATAATACCTATTATTCTAAAAATGGATGGGGTTTCTTGCTCAGTGGTGGATCTTTGATTGGTTATTGGGATATAATCCCCAATAACCATATCTTCATAGCCATATTCGATGTAAACTTCATTTGCAATGGCATTGAAGCCTTGCAAGATTCCTAAGCCATAACTCCCCTGCTGAAAGTAAGGGACCATATAATCATCTTGAATTCTTCCGGTCTTTCCATCCGGGAGTGCGCCCTCCAGCCCATAGCCAACCTCAATCCTGGACTGCCTTCCACCTACATCTACCAGGAGCAGGACGCCGTTATCTGCCTGCTGACTGCCTATCCCCCATTCTCTGAAAAGCCCTAATGAATAATCCTCCAATACGGCATCATCCAGGCCGTCAACTGTGACAACCACTATTTGCGCCGTTGTTAACTGTTCAAGAGCCGCTGCTGTAGCTTCTATATGCTGCTCCGCTTGAGTATCCAGAACACCGGCAAAATCATTCACATAGAAGACACCGGTAGGCGAAGGGTAAGTATCTGCCAGAGCTGTCGATGAAAATAGAAAGACCAGAATACAAGCGATTAATAGGGTTTGAAGTATCCTATTGGGTCTAGTTGCCAAATAAACCACCTACATCCGGCACTTCTCGCGCTTCCTCTGTCGCTTCAAAATAATCAACTCGTTCAAAGCCAAAGATACTTGCCAGTATATTAGTCGGGAAACGTCTAACCGAGGTATTGTAATCCCTGGATGCTTCATTGTAATCTCTTCTAGCTGTTGCAATTCTATTCTCAGTACCCGCCAGCTCATCCTGAAGCTGAATAAAATTCTCATTAGCCTTCAGCTCAGGGTAGTTTTCAGCAATTGCAAGCAATCTGGATAATGCTGAATTAACAGCCGCATCCGCCTCTGCCAACTCTGCTACAGACCCTGCTCCGGCTAATTGCGCTCTTGCTTCGGCTATGCCGGTAAATATATCTTCTTCATGCTGTGCATACCTTTTTACCGTTTCAACCAGGTTTGGAATTAAGTCATTTCGCCTTTGTAGTTGATTGTCAATCTGACTTAAGGCCGTTTCAACTAATTCGCTTTTGGCTACCAATCCGTTGTAGCTACCCGCAACGCTTATTATCAGTAAAACTACAACTATTCCTATAGCAATCAAGATTTTCATAGATGTTTTCATTCAATTTCCCCTAACAATTATTTTTTTAGTCTTTCTTAATGTTCAGTTTATTATTTACCCCCTGAACAAGCCCTTAAACAAAAAGCCGCACCATCAAAACCGCTATTCATCGTTATTATACACTCAACATGCCACAAGGATACACATGTAATTTAGCAAATAGCGGTCTGCCTGGAATGTCACTAAGACCTAATACAATTTATTTTCTCATAATAAAGCTCATATGTCTTCCACATGTCGGATCTCTGCGATAGGAAAAGCAGTCCGGGTCTGTATATGTGCAGGTTCTATCTACTGAAATTTTCTCTGAAGGGATTTCTACCAACTCACATTGCTTCTTTACAGTCAGCTGATTATCAATATGATACTTGCCTGTCTGGCTATTAAAATACATAAATGGCTGCGTGTAACCCAAATCGTCGAAGCTCCGGTACACATCTTCATCCACCTCAAACCTCTCCTGACTCAACGCTTTCCCTATATAAACCTCAAAATCTTGAGGATCGCAGCCTTCCTGCCTTATTAAGTGTCGGAACACCTTAAGGGTAATTTCCTTTACCGTGCCCTGCCAGCCTGAATGAATCACGCCAATCAAACCGGCCGCCTTATTAAAGAAAATAACCGGAACGCAATCGGCGGTAAAGCAGCATAAGAGTATACCGGGCTCATAGGTGAAGAGGACATCTGTGTCAGGAATGGCTGAATCAAGCTCATAGGCTCCCCTGCCCTTGTCTGAAAATGTAGCTTGATAGAAATTTTCGCTGTGGGTCTGTTCGGGGCAGACATAACAACTCAGATCACAGCCCAAGTGAGCAGCAAGCTTGTTTCTGTTCTCTATAACATTGTCTTTAGAAATACAGATATGAAGAGCCATGTTTCCACTTTCCGCTTCCTTATCATCCCGTAGAGTCATCCCGGCAACAAGCTCTTCATTATCCTTATAAAACTCAATTTTCATCCCTGCTACCCTCCCCAAGTTTGTTTTTCATCAACGACCTATTGGACTTGCTTATTCCATAATCCGATTGTCGCTCAATATTTCAGGCTTATTTATCATACTGTCTGCTTCTGTGATTTCTCGAATAACTCTGCATGGATTGCCGGCAGCAAAGCTGTTGTCTGGAATATTCTTAACAACCACGCTTCCTGCACCAATAACACAATTGTTTCCAATTGTTACCCCGGGACAAACCACGGCATTTGCACCAAACCAACAATCATTACCAACTTTAACGGGTTTTGCGTAGCACATATGCTTTGCCACTCCGTCCTTATCAATAATCGCCCGGCGCTCAGATGGGAGCATTGGATGAACCGGTGTAACAATACTCACATTCGGGCCAAAATTACAATGATCGCCAATAGTTACCCAGGCATCATCCTGAATAGTTAGGTTGAAGTTCCCAAAAAAATGACTGCCGATTTTCGTATGTTTTCCATAGTGGATATAAATCGGGCCTTGCAAAAAGCCCTCCTCGCCAAACTCATAAAAGATATTTGAAATTAACATTTGCCTTTTTTTGGTTTCATTTTCAAATGTGCGATTATATTCAGAACATAAATTATGCGTTCTAAGCTTTATTTCTTTTAGCTCTGGATTTCCGGGTGCAAAAAGAATACCTGCAAATATTTTGTCTTCTTCTCTCATTTTCCTTCTCCCTTAAAAATAGAATTGTCAGAATCGTCATTTGCTTGCTTTGTGACCCTGCTCATAGATAATAGGTACCTTCTAGATTATCAATTCCAATCGAAATAAGCAAATCCGCCATCTCCTTAGAATCAACTCCGTCTGCTATGATCGTTACCTTTAGCCGATTCATCATTGCTATTATACCATTTAGTATTGCCAGCCCCTTTTCATTTTCAAGACACGTCCTTACAACGGATTTGTCCAGCTTCACATATTCAAAATGGATATCTTTAAAATATCCGGGACTGCTATAACCTGTACCATATTGATCCAGAATAAAGGTTACGCCATAGTTGCTTAATTTAAGAATGTTTTCCTCGATTACAGGCTGGGAATAAAAATCCATAACCGTTGACATCTCAATCCTAATCCGATTGAAATCAACCATGTGTTTTCTGAGTATTGAACTGTATTGTTCAGCAAAGTCTTCCTGCATCATCTGCGTGACAGGTAAGCTGACATTCACATATTCCATATTGTCCCCCTCAGTCGGATTATCTTTCAGGTAGATGCAGATATCATCAAAGATTTTTTTATGTAATCTATTTAGTTGTCGGTAATCCTCAGTTAAGTAATCCAAATCACGCGGGGATACATAAACCGGCGGATCCATTGCAAGCTTAATGCGTGGCTCTCTGGCTATAATCCTGTTTTCGGATACACAGTAAATTGGCATGAAGCACAACTCGTACTGAGAGCTCTCTATAATATCCCAAAGCCTATTCACTTGTACCTTTCTTTGCTCCTTCAGTTGTAAATTCAGGTCGGCTACGGTAAGAAGAGAGCGATTGACATTGACCATATTCAGGTTGTAATAATTGATGTAATAGGAGATATCATTGATTTCCCTGATGTCTCCGGGGTATGAGAGTTCAAGCATTTGAACCGAAATTGACAGCTTGGTATCTGAAACATCCCATTGTGAAGATTTGAATTCTGATTCGATGCTTTTTATTAAGCGCTCTTTCTCTTCCAATGGATAATCATGCCTGAACATAATTGCATATAAGCCATCCTCAAGGTTATAAGCCTTTTGTAGCTTCCCCAAGGATTTCAAATAGTCAGAGACCTTGTTAAGAAGTGCAATCCAGCTATTTAGACCAAAGGTATAGTTAATGATAGCCTTATCCTCCAGCTTAATTAACAGGATTGTAAAAGGACAATTGTTAATCAGATCCAGCTGAGATTGCCTGAGTAATGCATAATTTGTTAATAGTCCTGAGGAGTTTACTATATCCTCTTCTGAATTCTGAATGATAACAAAGAGCAAAAACATGCAAATAGAAACGCAGAGATTATGTATCATAATATTAAATAGCATTGTGTCTAACAATATAATTATCATGATAGCGGCACTTCCAATAATAAGCATGTACCGAATTCTTGCTGCAATATATTTTTTATAATTAGAACTATATAGTATATTCAGAATGAGGTAATATGCCGTTTGTATTAAAAGAAAAACAAATCCAATCCCGTTGGTGTAATTCCCATTGTCATCTATGTAGAATACCAGCTTTGTCCAGTGATTGGACAAAATTAAAATAGCGGTTATGAGGGCAGGTGTATAAATAAGTATTTTTTCTCTTGCGGTCAGCTTTTTCTGCCTGCCCACCAATGTCAGTCCATATAAGGAGAATAATAAAGGGATACTATTTTGCACTAGGAAGTAAATGCTTAGGATTAGATAAAAACTCCATATTGGAAGCTTTTCTATATTTCTGATTGCTTCTCCACTGAAAATATCAAAGACGGATGCGGCCAGACCTGCCCAGAGCATAATCTCGAAAAACCTACTTTGATTATCCTTGATATGCTCCTTGACATAAAACAGGTATATGGTACAGATGTATACTATTATGGCACTATTGTAGTAATAATACTGAAGCAATTAATTTCCTCCTCAAAACCAGTTTAAGCTAATCCAATCTGCCTAATCCGCTAAGAAGCATTTTTTTCAATGATGAATTCGATAAAATCCTTTGGTGGCAGTGGCTTGGAGAAGTAGTATCCCTGTAGATAATTCACCCCAAGCTTCTTAAGTATTTCGGCTTGCCCACTTGTCTCCACTCCCTCGGCAATCATTTCCATATTCAGGCTCTTTATCATTGCAATGGTGCTTTCCAGCATTACTCTGCCATTGTCATCTTTAAAAGCATTCCATATAAACTGCTTGTCCAATTTCACAAAATGGAAAGGAAGCTCAAGAATATAGTTTACATTGGAATACCCGCTTCCATAGTCATCCAGTGCCAATAACACTCCCTGCTTATCCATCTCCTGAAACAGGGTGCAAACATATTCAGGAGAGTTGACTGTAACCGTTTCAGTAATCTCAAGGCATATCTGCTCCGGGTTAATCTGATATTTTCTCATTAGAGATAATAATTGCTCCTGGAAATTTTTTTGCATACACTGGACTGCAGAGAGGTTTACCTCTACGTATTGCATCCCCTTCATGTCAAGTGCGGTATTCTTTAGGAAAGAGCATACCATTTCAAATATCTGCATCCCTAGCTTGGTGATTGTACCATCGCGCTCTGTCAAGGGGATAAATTCATCAGGTGAGATAAAGCCAAGCTCAGGATCTTTTAACCGAGCAAGTGCTTCTGCGGAAAGGTACCGTTTATCTTTAACCGAATAAATGGGCTGATAATAAACCTCAAAGGATTGGTTAACCATTGCCACAGTAATTGCTTTCCTGACCTGCTGCTCACGTTTATACTTGCTGAAGCTGATTTCACTAATACCGGACTGTCTATCCTTTTGAGTTGAGTGTGGAACCATAATCAATTGATTAATGTGATTGTATACATCAGAATAGGATTTGATGTGTTCAGGGATTCTAAGCTGACATATTCCTGCTGACAGCTTAATGTTTAAGTCGTTTATATCCCATTTGTCTATGAAGCGTTTGGCGATCTTTTCCCTCATCTCAAAATACTGCCTATCATGGTGATTAATTGAAAGCAATGCAAAGTAGCCGTCTCGAATAAAGAACCTTTCATCTGCATAAATTTCGTCCCTTATGAAGCGTGCTACCTTTTGAAAAATTGTCTTCAGATAGGCATACCCCAAAGTATAACCTATGCGGGTAGTATCCTCCAACATAATTAAAGTAATAGATGCCGACGCTTGGGTACTAAATATTATCCGGATCCTATCATAGAAGGCTTTCCGATTATACATCTGAGTCGTCCCGTCAATGAGTTCATTACGATTCTGAAGCACCATAATAAGCACCAATTCACAGTAGGCGGCTCCAAGGCTCTGCAAAAGATATTGTGGGAAAAGGGTTTGCAAAAACAAGCCTATTATAAAGACTAGAATAAACATAAGCAATGACCGGATTATAAAGCGATCCATTGTCTTCATAACCCTCATATAACGGACAGCATATAGAGACCAATACAGCATACTGGCAAACGCTATAACATACAGGAAAGCCAGCCCCGCCCCTCGCTGATAGACCAAATCTGCATCAACATCAAACATTTGGCGGGTAAATGGATTAAGAAGAATCATTATGGTCGTCAGAATATATGGAAAAGTAATAATATGTTTTTTCCAGACAGGAAAGCGCTTCATTGCTCCGGTCAACAGCAATACATAAACGATATAGATATACACCCTATTATTATTAAGCAGATAATAGATGTTTGTAACAAGGAAGCTATACCAGTAAGGATATCTTTCCGGGTGGGCAAGTGATATCGCGCTTAGTATATCAAGTGCGGTGGTCACCAGGCTATTTATGAGCATGAGATATAAAACCTTGCTTTTAGAATCGCGGAGGTTTTTGAAATAAATAAATACTGTCAGATTTATGATATTGAGTAAGAGAGCTACAAAATCATATTGTAGTACATACATGTTTTTTCCCAATCCTTTGGCATCATTCTTTAGCATCCTGCTATATCATACGATAATATGAACTATAACTTAAATATATAAATCCTCTACTGAAATTGCTCTCTTACCATACTATATAAAATATATACCACAAAAATGAACATGCAAATTCATTCAGTAGACGATATTGCAAATTCCTGTGGGTTCTTCCTTCCTCATATGTTCTTCCTCATATGTTCTTTCGGCAAAGTCAGGATAAAAATGAAGTGCCAGAATAATAAATTCACGGGATAGTCCATTCAATTTTCTGTCCATGCTAATCCTTTACGTGAAATATTTAATCTCTGACTTTGGAAATCTGTCAGTAATCAAAGCTGATAAGTATCCTTTAATTTCGTTCGCCTGTTCCTTGTTGTATACATATTTAAACCTTCCGAATCTCCCCCATTTGAGAGCTCTGTTTTCCTCTTCCATATCCAGCTTCGTTTTGGGAAACCGCTTAAGAATAAGCTCTTTCGCAACAGCTGTAAATCTATGCTGAATCAACTCAAATATCAATTCTTTCCGGTAAAGCTCGGTTCCCAAACGGTTATTCGAGACTGGCAGGTTCAAATATTACTCGTTGAGGCATAAACAGCTTCATCAGATCATCCCCTTTTAGCAACTGCTATTTAGTGTCCTCCAGTGAAAGGCTGCTTATACAATTTACCGCTGACAAATTTTTATCCTTTACTTCAAGCATAACATCTATATCATCTCTTTCGAGACTATTATAAAAAGCCGTAAACCTTTCTAAACAGATACTGTTGGAATGCGAACCGGGTCTTTTAGCGGGGTCCTGCTGAGAATAGTGAATCTTTTGAATTCCGTCACCTTCCTTCCATGTTTTTTTGCATTCATTAATCCGGAAAACATCATTTTCCCCCCGGTCGCAGGGGTTTATTTCATTATGAAGATTGTCAAAGACAACGGGTAAACCAATAACTGCACCTATTTCCAACACATCACATATGTTATAGGATTTATCGTCATTCTCCAGAACAATTCTGTCTCTGATAAAAATGGGCATATTGCAAAAATTTGTTACGAACCGGCTAATGGATGATTTTTTATCATTATAAACTCCGCCGATATGTAAAATAATTTTATGATCTTTTCCCACACCAAGACTGCCTAATACTCTGGAATGGTAATACAAATCATCAACCGCTCTTTTCACAATTTCTTCATTAGGAGAATTTATTACGGTGTACTGACCGGGGTGCATTGAAACTCTGATGCCGCTATCCTTGATTTTTTGACCGATCCTTAAAAAATCAGTATGAAATAAATCCCACCATGGAATTTTGTTTATAATGCTTGAACCAAACGGTATTAAATTAGAACTGATTCTAAAAAGTCGTATGTTATTTTCAATATTATAATCAATAATATTTTCAAGTGAGTCTAAATTATGTGAAATAAGCTCAAGCAGCTTAGCCTCGCTTGCATTCTTCATTATACAGCTTTTTATGCCGGTATCCGGTACTCCAATGGCTAAACACGCATATCCTATTCTCATAAACAGGCTAAGATCCTCACTAATTTATTTCCTATTCCATTTATTATTTCATTCTTCGCCATAAAGCACACCGATTCTCTTGACCAAAAACTAATCAGATGCCTTTGTCCACGCTCCGTCCAACGCACCCGTATAGGTACCGAAGATTCAACTGTTACTGCACTGGCTGACGTCTTCTATTATTCCCGTTGGTGAAAGCTTTAACACATCAAACGAACTTCTGTATTCCATGTCTGCTCCTTCCTTCATGCCATTTCAACAAGTTCTTACATCGAACCGTAGAAGCGGTGCCGGATTACAGCACACGTAGCAGTCAGCAGATAACACCTTCCCTTTCCTCAATTCATTTTTGTCCAAAATGTCTTTCACCCCAGAATCGTGAGTATTTGAGAAAATAGGAAGAAGATTAATGCAATGGGTTCGGTACAATATTTGTCAGTGGAACGATTCTTACAATAAATCGAACAATTTCATGAGCGGAAAGAGATTAAACCCCACCTATTATTGAACTCTTGAATTTTTGCCTGAAGATCTTCCGGGGTACACTCTAAGCATTCTGCAAGCCAGTGTTCTTTTACCCGCTCTTTAGATACCTCCATATAATGTAAATTAGTATATAACCATAACTTATGTTATAATATATCTGCAACAAAAAAACATGCTATTCCATATGCAAAACAAAAATAAATAAAAACCTGAACATACATATAATTGTACTTATGTTTGTAGCAATTTTTCTGAAGATTACATAAGTTTGACAACCGTCTGTCTTCAAATCGTTAAAGATAAGCTATGCCTCAGGATCAGCTTTGTTTAGGCACTGTTTTTTCTTGCTAAAAATAATTTATTAGGTTTTTGAGAAAAATATTATTAATATTTTTATAATTTATTTGTATCTAAGAAAGACCAACTATTAAAAGTCAAGCCCTAAAATGAGAAATTTTTGAATGAATTG
>CAYOKA010000070.1:0-11112 GCA_964404395.1 uncultured Oscillospiraceae bacterium
TCTCCACCGGATTGAACTGCATAACCGAATAGAAAAATGTGAAGAATAGAATCAATGCAGCGTAAATAACAACGTACAATAGATTTTGTTGAGGTTCCTTAAACATGTTGACAAACCAATTGTCCTTATTTGCAAAGAACATCGTGACGATCGTCGAAGGAAACATCATTATGGACATTGCAAATATGATCGGAATAACACCTGCAAGGTTTACCTTTATGGGCAAATATGTGCTCTGGCCGCCATACATTTTTCTCCCTACAACACGTTTCGCGTATTGGATCGGAATTCTTCTCTCAGCCTCCTGAACCCATATAACTCCGGCAATAACGATAACAAATATTACTATTATTCCGGCAATAGCCAGTATGCCCAAAAAGCCGGAGCCAAAGTTGCCCATTCTGTAGTTGTCGATCAAGCCCTTCGCCGCAGTCGGACCTCTTGATACAATACCGGCGAATATGATCATGGATATACCGTTTCCGATACCATTCTCAGTAATCTGTTCTCCAAGCCACATAATAAATGCAGTACCCGCAGAAAATGAAAGCGTGATTGTCAGAAAGCTCCAAACGCTTCCTCCGTCAATAACACCACCACGTGCCTGAGCGGTAATATAAAGAGCAATTGCCTGCACCAAACCGAGTATGACCGTACCATACCTGACATATTGCTGTATTTTCTTCCTTCCCTCTTCGCCTTCCTTCTGTAACCTTTCAAGAGCAGGAATGGCGACCGTTAAAAGCTGCATAATAATGGACGAATTAACATAGGGTTGAATACCTAAGGCAAAAACCGTTGCTTGCTGGAATGCTCCGCCCGAAAGGATATTCAGGAATCCTCCCAACGAACCGGTTGATTCAAGAATTCCGGCAAATACTGACGTGTCTAAGCCGGGATTCGGCACAAAGGAACCAAGTCTATGCACTATCAACATTGCGATAGTAAATAAGATCTTTTTACGTAAGTCTGGAATCTTCCATGCATTACGCAGAGTATCAAACATTCCGCCCATTTTATACCACCTCTACCTTTCCTCCTGCAGCCTCAATCTTCTCCGAAGCTGTCTTGGTGAATCTTGCCGCTTGAACAGTAAGCTTTTTCGTAAGTTCGCCATGACCGAGTACAGATATTCCATCGCACAGCTTCTTGGTTATACCGCTTTCCTTCAAAAGCTCACCATTGACCACCGTGCCATCCTCAAACCTGTTCAAAGTTGATACATTGACTTCTGCATAAACTTTGGCGAAGACTTTATTATTAAAACCTCTTTTAGGCATCCTTCTATATAAGGGCATCTGACCACCCTCAAAACCAATTCTTACTCCTCCACCGGAACGTGAATTTTGGCCTTTATGCCCACGGCCTGCTGTTTTGCCGTTACCGGAACCCGGCCCTCTGCCTTTTCTGGTCGGAGCTTTCTTAGCGCCCGGTACAGGTTGCAATTCATGTAGTTTCACCTGTTACACCTCCCTTATATTTCTTCTACGGATACCAGGTGTGATACCGTTTTTATCATTCCTCTTATCTGAGGATTATCCTGCTGCTCCACATAACTACCTATCCTCTTCAAGCCAAGAGCTTTTATAGTAGCTTTTTGGTTCTTCAGGCTATTATTTGTGCTTTTGATTAGTGTAATTTTCAGTTTTGCCACCCTAGTATCCTCCTAACCCAGTATTTCTTCTGCGGATTTTCCGCGAAGTTTGGCAACATCCTCAACAGTTCTCTGTTGCGAAAGTGCCTGCATCGTTGCATTTACCATGTTAATCGGGTTGTTTGACCCAAGTGACTTCGTTCTTATATCACGAATACCAGCCAATTCCAAAACCGCTCTTACGGGGCCACCTGCAATAACACCGGTACCGGGGCCTGCCGGCTTCAGAAGTACCTTTCCTGCGCCATATCCTCCGATTGCTTCATGGGGAATAGTTGTCTCCACAAGAGGCACCTTTACAAGGTTCTTCTTGGCATCATCTATACCTTTTCTGATAGCATCAGGTATTTCGGCAGCTTTTCCTATTCCGGTTCCTACATGGCCGTTTTCATCACCAACGACTACAAGAGCACTGAATCGGAAGTTTCTACCACCCTTTACAACTTTGGTTACACGTCCTATTTTAACAACCTTTTCTTTAAGATCCAATGTTCCAGCATCAATACGCTGCAAACTTCATCCCTCCTCTTTCAAATCCATTAGGCGATAGACCTTAGTCCCGCCAACATTATTAAAATTCAAGCCCGGCTTCTCTTGCACCCTCAGCAAGCTCTTTCACCCTACCGTGGTACAGATAACCGCCTCTGTCAAACACAACCAGCTTTATACCTTTTTCAACTGCCTTTTGCCCGATCAGTTTTCCTACTTCTTTTGCGGCATCCTTGTTTCCGCCGTTTGCATTCTTGCCCTTGACAGCTACATCAAGTGACGAGGCTGAAACTAGAGTCTGGCCTGTTGTATCGTCGATAATCTGAACATATATATTCTTTAAGCTCCTGAAAACATTAAGCCTTGGACGCTCTGGGGTTCCGGTAACCTTTTTACGGACCCTCTCATGTTTCCTCAGCCTGACTTCATTTTTATTGGGCTTCTTTATCATTTCTCTTCAACTCCCTCCTACTAGCCTTTAGCACCGGCTTTACCTTCCTTACGTCTGATTACTTCGTTTTCATACTTGATGCCCTTGCCCTTGTAGACCTCAGGCTTTCTCTTAGCCCTGATTTTCGCGGCAAACTCTCCTACCTCTTGCTTGTCACAGCCCTTAACAATTATCTTGTTAGGAGCAGGTACATCAACTGTAACATTTGCAGGTTCATCCATTTCAATCGGATGAGAAAAGCCCAGAGTCAGTATCAATTTTTCGCCCTGTTTTTGTGCCCTGTAACCAACACCGTTCACATCAAGTGCTTTTTCAAAGCCCTTTGTGACTCCTTCCACCATGTTGTTAACCAGAGTTCTTGTCAATCCATGGAGGGATTTGTGTCTTTTTTCGTCCGAAGGCCTTGTCACCAATATCTGCGAGCCTTCTTTCTTTATTATCATATCTTTGTGCAATTCCCTTGTCAAAGTACCCTTTTGTCCCTTTACAGTGATAATATTATCTTTGATATCTACATTTACACCGGCCGGTATATCAATAGGCATCTTACCTATTCTTGACATTCTACAGCACCTCCTGTTCTTTAAATTATGAGCCCTCTCGAACCCTTTTCAGATACACTAATATCCTGCTAAAAGCAGTCTTTGTTCAAATTGTTTACCAAATGAAAGCAAGCACCTCTCCGCCAATGCCTTCAGCTCTTGCCTTCTTGTCTGTCATAACTCCCTTTGAGGTAGAAATAACCGCAACACCAAGCCCTCCGAGAACCTTCGGAAGTTTGTCCCTGTCGGCATAAACCCTAAGTCCGGGTTTGCTGATTCTCTTTAAGCCGGAAATAACGTTTTGCTTGCCTGAGGTGTATTTCAAAGTCAATCTTATAATCCCTTGTTTGCTGTCCTCTATAAACTCGACTTTCTTAACATAACCCTCGTCCAGCAATATACGAGCAATATCCTTCTTCATATTAGATGCCGGAATATCAACGGATTCATGCTTTGCTGTGCCGGCATTTCTGACCCTCGTCAACATGTCAGCGATAGCGTCTGTAATTTGCATATGTTTAACCTCCTTCCAAAATTTGTTACCAGCTGGCCTTTCTTACGCCGGGAATCTGCCCTTTGTAAGCCAGTTCTCTGAAGCACAAACGACACACACCAAACTTCCTCATGTATGCGTGAGGTCTTCCGCAAAGCCTGCATCTATTATAGCCCCTGGTGCTGTATTTTGGCTTTCTTTGTTGTTTAATAATCATTGACTTTTTTGCCACGTTCATCCTCCTCTTCTAACGGTTGAAAGGCATTCCCATAAGTTTGAGAAGCTCCTTTGCCTCTTCATCTGTCCTAGCAGTAGTAACAAAAACTATATCCATGCCTCTCACCTTGTCTACCTTATCATACTCTATTTCCGGGAATATGAGCTGATCCTTAATACCTAAGGTGTAGTTACCTCTTCCGTCAAAAGAATTACCTGATATCCCCCTAAAGTCCCTAACTCTTGGGAGTGCGGCATTGAACAGCTTGTCGACAAAATCGTACATTCTTTCACCGCGCAATGTCACCTTACAGCCGATACTCATGCCTTCTCTCAGCTTAAAGTTTGCAACTGATTTCTTTGCCTTTGTTATAACCGGTTTCTGACCTGCAATGGTTGTCATATCATTCACAGCTGCATCCATGGCCTTGGGGTTTTCCTTCACATCTCCCACTCCCATGTTGAGTACTACCTTTTCAAGCCTTGGCAGCTCCATTACGCTGGAATATTTAAACTTCGCCTGCATTGCCGGCATTACTTCTTCCTTGTACTTATCCTTAAGTCTGGCCATTAGACCTTAACCTCCTTTCAAGAAGATCTTTGCTAATCTTCTCTTGCCTCTTTCTGTGTGTCAAGAACCTCTCCACACTTTTTACAAACGCGATCCTTCTGTCCATTTTCATGTACTACTTTTCCAACCTTGGTCGGTGACTTGCACCTTCCGCAAATCAACATGACCTTGGAACTGCTGATCGCTACTTCCTGGTGGATGATTCCGCCTTCCTGAAATCTGCCTCTGGGCTTCTTGTGCTTTGTTCTAACGTTCACACCCTCGACAATTACAGACATGTCGCTTGGATTTACATAAAGCACTTTACCCTTTTTCCCCTTATCCTTACCGGAGAGCACATAAACAGTGTCCCCCGTTTTTACATGCACGCTATTTGCCAATCTAACCGCCTCCTATCTATAGAACCTCAGGTGCGAGTGACAGTATTTTCATGTACTCCCTGTCTCTCAACTCTCTCGCAACAGGGCCAAAAATACGTGTTCCCATAGGGTTTTTATCTTCCTTTATAATTACTGCAGCATTCTCATCAAACTTGATGTATGAACCATCGGGCCTTCTGATGCCTTTCCTGGTACGTACGATGACACATCTGACAATTTCGCCTTTTTTGACAACTCCGCCGGGTGTTGCGCTTTTAACAGATGCAACGATTACGTCGCCTATACTGGCATATCTTCTCAAGGAGCCGCCAAGTACCTTGATGCACATCATTTCCTTGGCCCCTGTGTTATCTGCTGACTTTACTACGGATTGAACCTGTATCATACCAGTACCTCCTTCCATTTACTTTGAAAATTGGCTATTATAGAGCCTTCTCTACAACCTCAACGAGCCTCCACCTTTTATCTCTACTAATCGGGCGAGTCTCCATAACCTTTACCCTATCGCCTATATTACATTCATTGTTTTCATCATGTGCCTTCAGCTTATAGGTCCTTTTGATGATTTTTTTGTACAATGGATGCTTTACCCTTGTTTCTATTGCAACGACGATTGTCTTATCCATCTTGTCACTGACAACCTTACCGGTTCTGGTCTTTCTTATTGCTCTTTGTTCCAAGCTGCTACCTCCTTTCATCTACACAGATTATGCCTGCATTCCCTTTATTTCTCTTTCTCTTATTACAGTCTTAACCCTCGCAATAGATCTCTTAACATCTCTCAACTTCATTGGATTCTCCAGTTGGTTCGTGACAAGCTGGAAACGAAGTTTAAACAATTCCGATTTGAGCTCGCTTAATTCCTTCTGAAGCTCTTCCTGTGTCCTATCTCTTATTTCACTGGCTTTCATTCTCGTCACCACCCATTTCTTTATCGCGGGCTATGAACTTGCACTTTATCGGAAGCTTATGCATTGCAAGCCTCATGGCTTCTCTGGCTGCTTCTTCAGTTACACCCGCAATTTCAAATAATATCCTCCCGGGCTTTACTACCGCCACCCAGTACTCGGGTGAACCTTTACCGCTACCCATACGTGTCTCGGCAGGCTTCTTTGTAACCGGCTTGTCGGGAAATACTTTAATCCAGACCTGTCCACCTCTTTTTGTAAACCTTGTCATTGCTATTCTGGCTGCTTCAATTTGATTACTTGTAATCCATGCAGGCTCAACAGCCTGTAAGCCGAATTCGCCATATGACAGAGAATTACCTCTCGTGGCAATACCATTCATTCTGCCCCTGTGAACTCTTCTGCGCCTTACTCTTTTCGGCATCAACATTACAAATTGCCTCCTTCCGCTTTGTTCTCCTTCTTAACAGCGGGAAGCACTTCACCTTTATATATCCAGGTCTTAACGCCGACCTTTCCATAAGTAGTGTTCGCTTCTGCAAAGCCATAATCAATATCAGCTCTTAATGTCTGAAGAGGAATCGTTCCCTCATGATAATGCTCTCTTCTCGCAATTTCAGCTCCGCCAAGTCTGCCCGAAACGTTGGTCTTGATACCCTTAGCTCCCATTTTCATGGCTCTTGACATCGCCTGCTTCATAGCCCTTCTATAAGAAATTCTTTTTTCAAGCTGTGAAGCAATATTTTCAGCTACCAGCTGAGCATTGACGTCAGGCGTCTTAATCTCCGTTATGTTAATCAAAACACTTTTTCCGGTCAAAGCTTCAACGTCCTTACGAAGCTCCTCTATACCGGACCCACCCTTTCCGATTACCAGTCCGGGCTTTGCTGTATGAACATTTACCTTTATCTTGTTCGCTGCTCTTTCAATCTCTATCCTTGGTACACCTGAAGCATATAACTTATTTTTAACAAATTTTCTAATCTTAGTATCTTCGACCAGGTATTCACCGAAATCCTTATCTGCGGCATACCATTTGGTATCCCAGTCCTTAATGATACCTATTCTCAATCCATGGGGATTTACCTTCTGGCCCATTATCTAACCTCCTTCTACAACGGTTTGCGCTAATCTAAAGGGTACATCCCCTCTTAATCGTATTAACCGATTTAAGCGGGGTGTTACTTCTCCTTCAATACAACTGTAATGTGGCTGGTCCTCTTCCTAATTCTATTTGCTCTGCCCTTTGCTCTTGGCATAATTCTTTTCAGTGTCGGTCCCTGTGAAGCAAATGCTTCAGCTACCACAAGGTTATCTCTGTTAAGCTCTTTTGTAGGATCATTCGTTGCATTGGCTTCAGCTGACTTCAAAAGCTTGTAGAGTAATTCTGAAGCTACCTTCGGTGTGTATCTTACGATGCCATAAGCTTCATCAATATTCTTGCCTCTGATAAGGTCAAGAACGATATCTACCTTTCTTGAAGAAATCCTTGCGTACTTCAATACGGCTCTTCCTTCGTCCTTGCCAATACCAAGTACCTTCTTTTCCTTTTTGGTCAGTAATTCAGGTTTCTGAAACTGTCTATTGGTCTTATTATATTTTTCAAGGATTTGATCCTTATCCTTGAGAAGTTCCTCTTTCGATTTAACCTTCTTTTCCAACTGGAATTCCTCCTTTCGGCATTAAGCTTGTTTCATGCATATTATTACTATTACTTCAGGGAAGTTGACTTTTCAGTGTGGCGACCATGGCCCCTGAATGTCCTCGTAGGTGCAAATTCCCCAAGCTTGTGGCCAACCATATCTTCAGTTATATATACAGGTACATGCTTTCTGCCGTCATGCATTGCAATAGTGTGTCCTACCATTTGTGGGAATATCGTTGATGCTCTGGACCAGCTTTTCAGAACTTTCTTTTCGTTAGCCTTATTCATATCCTCAATTCTCTTGAGGAGTTTCAAGTCAACATATGGTCCTTTCTTTAATGATCTGCTCATTTGGTGTCAGTCCTCCTTTCCTTACTTCGGATTCCCGTAACATTTATTATTTCTGCTTCCTTCTCTTAACAATAAACATATCGGATTTGTTCTTCTTCTTTCTTGTCTTATATCCCAGTGTAGGTTTGCCCCAAGGCGTTAGCGGGCTCGGCATTCCGATTGGGGACTTGCCTTCACCACCACCATGAGGATGGTCTACGGGATTCATGACAACACCGCGCACGCCGGGTCTGAAGCCCATCCATCTCTTCCTGCCGGCCTTACCGATTGTAATATTTTCATTATCAATGTTTCCAACCTGGCCAATAGTTGCTTTACACGAGATTCTGATCATTCTTACTTCACCTGAAGGAAGCCTGACCTGCGCGTAATCGCCTTCCTTTGCCATGAGCTGTGCTGCATTTCCGGCCGACCTGACAAGCTGGCCGCCCTTACCCGGCTTCATCTCTATGTTGTGAATCATAGTACCGACCGGTATGTTAACCAGTGGAAGTGAATTGCCCGGTTTGATATCAGCTGTCGGACCTGATTCCACAATGTCTCCGACCTTCAATCCTACAGGCGCAAGAATATACCTTTTCTCTCCGTCAACATAATAAAGAAGAGCAATATTTGCAGTCCTGTTTGGATCGTATTCTATTGCGGCTACTTTAGCATCGATGCCATCTTTATTTCTCTTGAAATCGATGATCCTATACTTTTGTGCTGCTCCACCACCTCTGTGGCGTACGGTAATCCTGCCGTAAACATTTCTTCCGCCTGTTTTTTTCGAAGTCTCCACAAGCGACTTCTCGGGCTTTTTCTTTGTAATATCTTCAAAGGTTGAACCCGTCATATACCTTCTGGCGGGAGAAGTAGGACTATACTTTTTTACTGCCATGTCTTCTTCTCACTCCTTATCTAAAAAACGTAATAGCTTTGCCGAGTCTTTCTTGCCGGACATCGTTTTGCATTTGGTTCCTGCTATGCAAAGCCGAGTCTTTCTTGCCGGACATCGTTTTGCTTTTGGTTCCTGCTATGCAAAGCCGAGTCTTTCTTGCCGGACATCGTTTTGCTTTTGGTTCCTGCTATGCAAAGCCGAGTCTTTACTGCGTTACTCCATACTCTTCAATGCTTGTCTTATACTTCTTATTGACTACTGCTTCCTTGCCACCCTTTGTCAAATAGGTATTCGGCTTGGGATCAAGATCTATCTTGATGACTGCCTTTTTCCAATCAGGCTTGGGCCCAATATGAACGCCCATTCTCTTAAGCTTGCCTTCATAATTTGATGTGTTCACCTGAACCACCTTCACCTGGAAAAGTCTCTCAGCAGCCTGCCTAATCTCTGCCTTTGATGCATTGACATCCACTATAAATGTGTATTTCCCGGCAGCTATATCGAGGTTGCTTTTTTCGGTGATATATGGCCTTAAGATAACATCTTCAGGAACTCTCATTATGCATACACCTCCTCGACTTTTTCAACCGCATCCTTCGTGATAAGGAACTTATCATATTTAAGGATGTCATATACATTTATAGTATTAACTAATGTAGTTTTCACTCCGGGTATGTTTCTTGCGGATTTCTCAACAGTTTCATTTTTGCTGTCGAGAACAACCAGAACACTGGTATCTACCTTTAATGAATCCAACATGCTTACCATCTCTTTTGTCTTGATGTTGTCAAAACTCAGCTGGTCAAGTACTAAGAACTCATTATCGTTGACTTTTGACGTAAGCGCCGACTTAAGTGCCAGCTTCTTAAGCTTCTTCGGAATTGTATAGGAATAGCTTCTGGGTTTTGGTCCAAGAGCTACACCGCCCTTAATCCACTGCGGCGACCGTGTACTTCCCTGTCTTGCACGGCCTGTACCTTTTTGTCTCCATGGCTTGGCACCGCCGCCTCTCACCTCACTTTGAGTTTTGGTGGACTGTGTGCCCTGCCGTTTATTTGCTAACTGGTTTTGTACAGCGAGATGCATAGCGTTTTTATTCACATCAATGCCGAATATGTTATCATTCAGCTCGATCTCTCCGATTGTCTCGCCTTTCATATTGTATAAATCAACTTTTGGCATAATCGCTTCCTCCTCCCATCCGAATTACCTGCCAGATTTAACAGTTTCCTTTATAACCACTAAACCACCCTTGGGTCCGGGAACTGCGCCTTTTACCAGAAGCAGATTCCTCTCACTGTCAACCTTGACTACTTTCAGATTCTGAATTGTAATCTTATCAACTCCCATGTGACCCGGCTGTTTCTTTCCTTTAAAAACTCTTCCAGGACTTGCCCCGGCTCCCATAGAACCAACTCTCCTGTGATACTTCGAACCATGAGTTTCAGGGCCGCGATGTTTCCCATGCCTCTTTATGACCCCGGCAAAACCTTTTCCCTTTGATATGCCACTGACATCAATGCTATCTCCCTCATCGAACATGTCGGTGACCTTTACTTCCTGGCCTACATCATATTTATCAACGTCATTTGTCCTAAATTCTCTTAGAAATCTCTTTGATGGTACATCTATTTTTGTAAATAAACCCCTATCAGGCTTATTCAGCTGCTTTTCCTGGATATCGCCAAAGCCAAGCTTGATTGCTGTATATCCATCATTCTCCATCGTCTTCTTCTGGACAACAGCACAAGGGCCAGCCTGTATAACAGTTACCGGTATAGCCAGACTATCCTCTGTAAATATTTGTGTCATGCCAATTTTCTTTCCAAGAATGAATTTGTTCATTTTCTTACCTCCTAAATATCATTGGTTCACACTGAAGTAATCAATTGACTGTCCTGTGAACATGATCTCTCAATTAGCCGCAATCAGCGATTGTCGGCTGTCCAGAATTGATGCAATCAATCACCGGTTACCATGATTGATCTATCAATTGCTGCTTATTGCCTACAGCTTAATCTCAATGTCCACGCCTGCCGGTAAATCAAGCCTCATCAACGCATCAACTGTCTTAGGTGTCGGTAACAATATATCTATGAGCCTTTTGTGTGTCCTCATTTCAAACTGTTCACGCGCATCCTTGTACTTGTGCGGAGCTCTAAGTATTGTCATTATTTCCTTCTGCGTAGGAAGCGGAACGGGTCCTGAGACCTGCGCACCGGTTCTTTTTGCAGTATCAACAATTTTCTCGGCTGACTGATCAAGTACCTGGTGATCAAAAGCTTTTAGCCTGATTCTAATCTTCTGGTTGTTTGCCATACAATAACCTCCTGTTTTAATGTTAGGGGACACTCCTTTCTGAACACGCGGGTATTCCTTTTACGTTAAGGAATGTCCCCTTCTGAATTAGCTTGGTCCAGCACCCTCCAAACTGAGCTGCATGGGTGTATCCCTCCTGCGTTAAGGAATGTCTCCTTCTGATTGTTACGTACAACAAGCTTTTTATCTGTACACTATGCCGGGTGTTTCATG
>CAYOKA010000071.1:0-11066 GCA_964404395.1 uncultured Oscillospiraceae bacterium
TCTAGGGCTGCAAATGCTTCATCAGCATTGCAAGATGCTTTTCAGCAAAACCGGGAATATTTTCATGTCCATAATAGCGAAACACGGCAATTTCCTTGGGACAGGCCATATGATTATATGCGGCAAACACAGTAGATGGAGGCGTAATCTCATCCACCAGTCCACAGGCTACAAGAACCGGGCATTTGATATTCTCCGCATGATTCATTATGTCAAAATACGAAAGAGTTTCCTTCGATTTTTCCTCAATGGCAGGATCAGAATTTCTGCGGAAAAACTCATTAATCTCACCATAGGGCATCTGCGGGGCTATATCGATTGCCCTTTCGAAATGGCAAAGGTAAGGATATAGTGCAACTGCAACCTTTGGAATCTCAGAAAGCGCTGCGGTAGCAAGTGTCAATGCACCTCCCTGGCTTCCCCCCATGACACCGATCCTGCTTTCATCCACCGCATCCATCTCCGCCAATACCTCTGCTGCACGAACGCAATCCATGTAAACTGCACGGTAATAATACTCTTCCTTTGATAAAATACCCTTGGTCATCCAGCCCGCATGGTTCCCATGTGATGGGATAACATTATCCACGCTGCCTCCATGTTGCCCGCGAACCAGCATCTGCAGCACTGCATATCCGTGTAGTGCCATATTGACCGTATCATGAATGCATCCCTCAGCTGCCCAGTTATAACCGTGGTAGGCTACAATTCCGGGGTGCCTGCCCGGCTTTTCAGGTATAGCGAACCATCCCTCGATATTCGCATCCATAAACCCCCTATAGTTAATCCTATATACCTTAACACCCTTTACCGGATAATTATAGGACTCAAGTCTGTAGCTCAGCTCTACCTTCGCCAGCTCATTCTTAGCCTCAGTCCAGAATTCCGCAAAATCCGGCCGTCTCGTGAGCGCAGGCTTGTAGGCTTTCAGCTCACCAAGGCTCATATCATATTGTTGTACCATTTGCACACCTCCAAAAACTTAGTACTTTTCTGTCATTTATACATCATTTTATCACAAACCTATTAAGTTTATATAAATATATTATTTTATATTAGTGCAGTATCCTATTATGTTTTTAATGCAATTCATGTATAATAGAAAACAAGACACTAAAGCAAAACTAAAAATGGTTATGTGAGGTTAGTAAATGGTTTTCGATACGAATTTTTCACTCTTATACTCCGACAGTCTCTTGCCGGATGTCTTTATTACTGAATATATGCCTTCGCTGGAAAGCGATTTTATAAAGGTATACATATACTGCCTTTTCATCAGTAAACACAGAAAAAACATGTCTTCAACCGCTATTGCCAAAAAGCTGGAGCTTCAGCCGGCGCGGGTCAAAGAAGCCATGGTTCGTCTGGAAGAGTTGGGACTGATCTCCAGAGGAACTAATGAAAATGTCATCACCCTGATCGATTTAAAAGAAAAAGAGATTAAGAAGCTTTATCGTACGAAAACCACTTCTGCACCCGATGATGCGGCGTTCAGTAACGAAAGGAGTAAAAAACGCAGTAGGTTTATTTCAAGTATCAACAATGCCTTTTTCCAGGGGCTTATGTCTCCCTCCTGGTATACAGACATTGATGCCTGGTTCGATAAATATGAGTTTGAGGAGGATGTCATGTATGCCCTCTTTAAGCATTGTTCTGATTACAGGGGCTTATCGCGCCAATATATTACAAAGGTAGCCGATAGTTGGCATAGCAAAAAGATACACAACAGCTTTGATTTGGACAGGTACTCAATAGAATCCCAGAAAATTAAGGATATCCGTGGCAAAATCATGAAAAAGCTAAGAAGACAGGGCTACCTAACGGAGTACGAGGATGCCTATGTGGAGAAATGGGTAGTTGAATTTGGATATGAATTTGAGATCATCGAGCTTGCCCTAAGGCGCACCACTTCCGCTCGCAGTCCAAGCTTTGAGTATATTAATAAAATAATTACAAATTGGCATGACAAGGGCTATAAGACAAAAGAGGAAATCCTCTCAGCTGATGAAAGCAGGAGGTCAACTACTACAGCCAAGGCAAAACCGCGAACAAGCACCGCCCCGCAAAAGGGCAATTTCAAGCAACGCAAGTATACGGATGAAGATTTTGAAAAGCTTTATAAGGTATAAGGAGCATGCCGGAAGGGAACAGGTTTTACATAGATGAATTCAAATGTGTACAAAATAATAAGAAACGAATACGATAGAAGGCGTAGGGTAGCCCTGCATGATCGGGAGGAAAGAAAAAAGAATCTGTACTACCATATTCCGCGCCTTGAAGAAATTGAAGAAGAAATTAGTCAGGCAGGTTTCAAATACAACAAGGCAATCCTTACAGACCAGCTGCCCTTGGAAAGTGCAATAAATTCATTGGCTGATACAATTGATTGCCTGAATGTTGAAAGGACAAGCCTTCTTGAGAAAAACGGCTACTCCGCCAATTACCTGACTGCCAGCTTTCAATGCAATAAATGCTCGGATACCGGGATAATCAAATCTGCGAGAGGAGATGCTGATATCGTCTGTAGCTGTTACAGGCAGCAGCTTATTGATCACCTTTATGATCAATCCAATCTATCCACCGTCAATGCCAAAGGCTTTGAAAGCTTCATCACAGACTATTATCCGGATCTTGTCAACGAGAAACAATATGGCATTAAAAATTCGCCCCGAAAACAAATACTCGGGATATTGAAAAACTGCAGGAGCTTTGTCGAAAATTTCGAGAATAACAAAACTAATAATCTTCTATTTAGTGGCCCTACCGGCGTGGGAAAAACTTTTTTAGCAGGCTGCATTTCCATGGAATTAATGCAGCGTGGCCACACAGTGCTTTATCAGACTGCTCCCGCACTCTTCAACACCATCTATGAATATCGTTACAATTCAGCTAACAATGATGGCTGGGAAAGCGCGGTTTATTCTAATATTTTGGAGTCCGATCTTCTGATCATTGACGATTTGGGTACAGAGTCTCCTACCGGCATGCGCTACTCAGAACTGCTGAACATCATCGATACAAGGCTCGCAAATGATACCCGCAGGCCTTGCAAGACCATCATCTCAACTAATATTGATCTGAAGGAGCTTTTTGAATACTATGACGAGAGAATAGTATCCAGACTGACAGGGGGCTTCGACATTTTCAGGTTTGCAGGTGACGACATCCGGCGGCTTAAGAAGGCTAAAGCATAATCCGGTCGAACCATCCCACTCTAAGCTCAAAATCCCTCTCCCCTATATTGTCAGCACACCATTGGGTGTATTCACAATCATCAGAATATCCTCCTCGTTACCTGTAGCTGCATTGATGTACACAATGAAGTCACGATCATTTAGCTTTCCTTTAAATTCATAGCAAAACAGCTCTTTCTTGTAGTCGGTGGGGATAATCGCCAGTCCGGAACTGCTCACCTTGAGGTTACCGTTGATTTTTTTTTGTGCCTCTTCCATAGAAATTTTAGGCTCGGGAATCTCCCGCTGCGTGTGATTAGAAAGATAAGTCTTTGACTCAATACCCACAATCTCCCCATCGTCAAGAGCAATCTTAAGCTTAATCAGGTCAGGATAAATGGTAACATCGCCTTGCTTATATGCATAGTTAATGGTTGCGATATTGTCCTGCCTTAAATAGTAGGTATCCTCCATGCTTTCATAGCCTCTTTCTTCAAGAAAATCCAGCCCGGCCTTCTTCGCCTGATCCATATCAAGCTTGCTTTCGCCGACCTCCCTGTTATACAGCAACCATACAATATGTCCACCCTTCTGCGATATTCCTGCATTAACATTCGGACCATCAGGAGAATCCACCAGCGTCATCTGAAAGCTGAAGGTTTTAATCGGGCCGTTGTCGCTTTTACCTGCTTCAGTTACCTCCTGTACACGATCCGCCCCAAAGAAGTTCTTTAGCTTTTCCGCAGCCTCTTCCGCTGTGATATTGTCTCCCGAAAGGCCCCTCGCCTCAGCTGTGCTCATATGATCGGAGAAAGGGCCGTCGTATATGAGAGTGGGATAATCCTCAAAGGTTTCCCCAACGCTTTCAATCTTCTGCATCGCTTCACCGGGTTTTGTTTTGCCGAAGAGTCTCGTTCCTTTATCAGCCACTTCTCCCCATTTCAGTCTTCCGGTCCCCAAATCATTCTGTAGCTCTTTGAGGCTTTTATTCAATGATAAAGAGTACTTGTAGAGCCTTTCAATAGTATCATACTGCTCCTCGTCCAACTGCTCCCCCCTAATATTTTGATTATCCAGGGTAAGACACATATCCCCCATCTGGGTAAGAAATTTAGATGTGCTTGCCAATACAGGCTGAGACACCGGAAGCTGTCCCAGATTCGTCTGAGCAAGCGTAGCCTGCCTCCATGCTTCCTGTAACGTTATAGCAGTCCTTTCCGTTGTCGTGCTGACCATAGACTTTGCCAGAAGCGTTTCCACATTGTTCACATATCCCGCCATCTCATGAAATGACCTGTTGTATTGGTTGTCCAGCTCCTGTCTCAAATCGGCTGCATACCGAAACTGATAAACCCCCCAGATTGTTATAGCTCCTAAAAGTGTAAAGCCAAGGATGTACACAATTCTACCGGAGAATTTTTTTTTGATTTCCGCCATTTTATCTCGTATGCTCAAAATTAAAGCCTCCCATCAATTCAAATAAACCCCGGTACCAGCACTTATCAGGGTATTTATGAATGATATTTTGTGCATACATGGCAAATTTATTCAAAAATCTTGAGGGAAACTGATTGATGACAGCCGAATATGCCTCGCAAATGGCTGCTAATTGAATATCCTCCTGGCAGATACAACGATCCCATCCTGGTTTTCACTGTCTATGTCGCCTATTGCTACATATCCAATTTTCCTTCCTGCATATATGTAGCTTCCTCCGCCTATACATATACCCACACTCACAATCTCTTCGGACTTATCACCGGTCCCTGCTAAAAACACCAGATCACCAATCACTGCGTCTTCGGGTCTTATTTCAGTCCCTGCTTTCATCTGCCCTTTTATAGTTCTGGCAAGATTAACCCCATTTATACGTGCACAAACATAAACAAGTCCGGGGGCATCTATACCTGCAGCGCTCATACCTCTTAAAAGATAACTGCTGCCCTTAAGCCTCAGTGCTGTGGATGCAAAATCCTCCGCATTAGTGACAGGAATCACTCCATCCACACGGACATGAATAATACCGCTGCCCCTCAGCCACCCGGTCTTATTGCCGGGTAGGTGTACCTCATAGGAATCATCGATGCTGTTGAACGCATAAAACTCCGAGCCCATCGGCGCAACCAAGAGCGTGATTCCACCACTTGGATAGGCATAAACAGGTTTTTCCCTGCTTGTGACAATAACTCTGTGAGTGAACATTCTTCCATAAATACTGGAAACATCCTTATCAAAATTTTTCGACTTCATCCAACCAAAACTACCGTCTACCGTTCTCACCTGTGCCCATCCATTTTCATTGTTATAAATACTAATTGGTTGATTAAAAAGGGCTTGCGTAATGCGATCAGATTTTACATCGGGGCTGACATACAGATCGGCGGCACTTGACACAATAACGCCCGCATTCTCATCCATATGTATGCCATAAATATAATCGACAGACTGCTTTTCAGGCTGCGAATCCTCACCGGAAACTTCATCGCCGACTCCGGCTTCCTCCCCCGGCTCCGGCCCGGCATCAAGACCTGTGTCGGTTTCGTCACCCTGCTGCCCGCAGCCTGATACCATAAACGCCAACACAAGCAACAGAATCAGCCACGTTTTTCTATTAAAAACTCTTGATAAATTATGCCTGTTCAGTAATCTCACACCCCAGCTCAACTAAATTCATACTATCCCCGAATATCTCATGGGCAAGCTCTACTTCTCTTTGCTTGCATGTAAAAAGAATAATTTGCTTATCATAAACCTTATGTAAATATTCTAACGCAAGTGCTGTCCTCTTGTCATCAAATTGCGAAAAAACCTCATCCATGATTAATGGCAAGGCTTCCCCACCGGATGACAGTACCTGAGACATAGCAAGTCTAAGCGCCAGATACATCTGATCCGCTGTGGCACCGCTAAGTTCAAGCACATTTTTCACATTTCCGTCCTCAGGAGCTGACACTCTGAGCGAGAGCCTGTCATTTCCTCTCAGGTCGGCATATCTACCTGCCGTAAGACCTGAAATAATCTCACTCATGCTTTTATTGATATCTGGAGTAAATGTCCGCCTGATTTCATGGCCGGCATCCATCAGTACGTCACGGGCCAGCACCAGCGCTTTTCTTTTATATTTAAGATACGCGATTTTCTCTTTTACTGCAACGGTTTCTTCTTCCACCCCTTGCAATTTCTCAACGCTTTCTCCATTGTCTTTTAAAAGCCCTTCACAGTACTTCTCCTTCATCGCCGCCTCAAGCAAGCCCCCCTTAATCCGCTCCACTTCAGCCTCCCAAGCTCTTTCCAGGCTCACTGTGTCTGAATCATATATTTTTACATCCAGATCTTTATGGCAAAAATGACCTGCTTGACTGCCGTCCATCTTTAGCGCGGCATCGATTCCCAGTTCCAGCTTTTCACTCAGCTCATCCAGCCTTAAGCCAATTTTCTGCAATTCGGGTGCGACAGAAGTAGAAAAAAGTCCCGTGACTCGGTTTTGTTGGTCACGATTCTGTTTGACATGCACAGGATTTTGTTGGCTTTGGCCTTGGCTTTGGCTAACTTTTGGAGCAGACCTCATTTTTAGGAGTTTTATTCCTGCAACACAGGAAATTAACATACAGGTGCTATAAATAATGGGTAGAATCCAGTTCCTTCGAATATCCATGGTTATAGCTGAATGAACGATCAGTATGGCAAATAAAATCGCCGCTGTAAGACATATCAAAGGGATTGTTATTCCTCCCTTCTTTCCCGCACACCTTTCCGTACGTCCTCTTACCCGTTTCAGCGGCAAGTCCTCCTGCAAACTCTCTGCCTGCTTATCATACAGCTCGCTTTCCAGCTCCTTCATTTTTCTGGCTGTTTCCTTTAGCTCAGCCTCTTTTATTAAGTTGGCATCCAGTTCCTTTCTTATATCGATGAGGCCGCCAATATGCTTCAGATATCGCTCCTCTGTTTCCAGCCTGCTACAAAGAGTTCTGGCCTCAAGCATTTCCTCATGTACACAAATCCTTCTGCTTTGCTCCTTCAGCAGTCTATCCCGCTCCCCTTCCAACTGCTTCAGCCTGGCTTCAAGCTTATCCAAGGGCTGTATTCTGGTCCTACTCGTCCCGACATGATTTTTTAGTGCATCCGTTAACGCCTTTTCCGCACTGAGAAAGGATATTTCCTCAAACCCCGTGCCGCTGACATTGGAAAGCTTGGAAGCAAGTGTCGTTGAACTGTCTTCATCCAGCCGAACTTTCATCTGTCTGATAAAAGCAGTCCTCTCAAATGTCCTCTCATCCATGCCCATGTGCTGCAACGTGAACAAAGGTAGCTTGTCCCTTCCAATTTCAAAAGAATCAGTAACATTTTCATATGAGCTGTCAAAGATACGAACAGTTCCACTATCAAAATTCCGCTCCACTCTGAAGCCCCTACCGTCCTCAAGAGTGTATAGCAAGGCTCCTGAGTAGGGAGCACCATCCCAGGGCTTGAATCGCTTTTGAGGCGTCCTCAGGCCGTTCAATCTTTGTCTGCCTGATTTCAGTCCATAAAGCATCCCCTGAATAAACCATTGAAGAGTAGTCTTCCCTGCCTCATTACATCCATATATGATATTCATCCCGTCTATAAGGGTAACTGTCAAGCCCTTCAGCTTTCCAAAACCCCTTACCTCGAGCTCGTCTAAATACATACCTTCCCCTCATCAATCGCTTCCATGCCATAATAAAGTGCCTGCATGATCAGCGCTTTTTCTTCTGTGTCCGAAGCTTCCATCGCCTTGTCAAGCATCTTTCTGACAAACGTGCCTCTGAGGCCGGGTTCCTCCGCAATCTTTTCAAAATCATACTCCGGTGCGGTCCGGTCAATAATTTTTATATAATAGCCTTTTCCCTTAAGTAATTCTGCGATTAAATTAGTATCCAATTTAAGACCCTGGGAAATATACCCCAATATTATTATTCTATAAAGATCCTCACTACTACCTGCCTGCTCCAGCTCTGCTGCAATCCGGACAGCAGCCTGTTCACTATTCAAACAACCGGTCACCGAAACATCAAGGTTATTAAAGCACCTGCGGCACAGTTTCAGAAAGTCGGCCTGTACACTGCTCTGCCCATCCGCTTCCTTTTCAACAGTTGCAATAATAACGCCATGATCCCCTTCCTCGTCAAATCCCAGCGGTTCAGGGCTTCCCGCATTGTAAATCCTTTGCTTGGCTCCGGCTCCATGTATCCGGGTGTGAAAGTGACCCAGGGCATAATAGTCAAAGCCGTATGCTTCCAGTTCCTCTGACGAAACAGGTGCAAAGGCATCCGTGCTGAAGGGCATATCCAGAGTACCATGATGCATGAGGATGTTAATAACAGACTGCTCCAAGCTCCCGACGGGCGGCAGAGCTCCATAAACACGCGTACCGTCCCTATGCTCATAAAAGTCGGCGCCCTCATTGAGAATATGTACATTGGGAGGCCACTCAAAATCGGAGTAATAAGATCCCGGCACAAATGGGTCGTGATTTCCGGGAATCATCAGAACAGGGATATCCGGTATTCTTTCGAATAAGTCACAGATATGGTGAATCGTACTTTTCCTTATATAAGAATGTTCATATAAATCACCGCAGATAAGCAATAAATCTACCTGCTGCGCAGCTGCTATCTCCACAATCCGGAACAAAACCAGTTTCAGATCGTTGCGTCTTTGCTCAGGCTTGCTGTCTACGCCTGCGCTATCCACGTCTGCCAAAGAAGTAAACGGCGCATCCAGATGAAGATCACCGCACTGGAGCAGCTTTATCCTCATTTACCTCACACCCTCTCACGTATCAATGACAACATACGCAACGGCATATTCACTGCAATGGGAAAGACTAATGTCAATACTCTTTGCGCCCATTTCATTAAAAAGCTCCAAAGCCCTTTGTTTCAACACTACATAGGGCTTACCCTGTTCGTCGTTCAAGATCTCTATCTGCTTCCACTCAAGACCCTTGGCCATGCCTGTCCCCAATGCCTTTAGCACTGCTTCCTTAGCCGCAAATCTGGCAGTGTAGCTTTCATACTTTGCATTGTATCTATTTTCACAATAGCTGATTTCGCCGTCGGTAAAAATCCTGTCTCTGAAGCCTTCCAGCTCTGTGATAGACCTTTTCAGTCTGTTTATTTCAATTATATCGACTCCGCAAAATATCGCCATAATAAGTTATTTAAGTGCCGGCACAAAACAGATAGTTTTAGCTTCTCAGCTTGCTCTTGCGCCTTTCTTCAAGAACAGTATCCAGTGCCTCCGCTTCGTTGACTACCGTTTCAAGCTGCTCCAGCATTTCCTCATTCTCCACGCTGGATAAAATCTGATGCTTGAACACATTCACGGTGCTCTCCATGTAGTCCAGCTTCACACCTATTCTCTCCAATTCCTTCTTTTCATCCTTAAGTCTGGTGATAAGCCTTTCATCCATTTCAATCACCTTTTTTACCTGCTCGGTCATGCGAATATCCTTAGAAAAGCTGAGCTTTCTGCTGTTGTTATTAAGCCTGGCTGTCACAGCACTTACATCCACACTGCTCAATTCACGATTTCTCATACAGAAATTGTTCAGCAGCTTCAAATAGGAAACGACGAGATTTAGCGTCTGCTCAGTTATCTTCTCTCTGAGGTAACCCTTTTCACCGGCCATATAGGAGTTGTATATATCATTTTTATCCTCCATTACCTTCTTCAGCTTCCGAGCGTAAGCATTATTCGTATGCCTTCGCGCTTCGCTTGACAGACGGTTGGCCTGACGGTTCAGCTCGCGAATATTTCTAACCTTTTCCTTTTGGTTGAACTCCTCATGAAACTTTTTGCTCAAAAGCGTTTGAATCACAAAAGCGATATATACAGCAAAGCTCCCCGCCAACGTCAGTGATTCAGTCGTGGACTGACCCAAAACAGCGGGCAACGCTGAACCATCGTTCAGTATTGCAGCAACTATAAATGCAGCAATTAATACGCCAATATTTCTCACTTTGAATAATGCGCTAAAAAGCATTCTTGTTCTCATTTTGTTCAACCATCCGTTCCGCTTTATAAATCTATCCACTATAAGGCTTAACCAGTCTACAGCCGCGTAAACTGTAAAGCCTGATACTGTTTACCGTAAACCTCCAGCAGCCTTCCATGAAGCCGCAAACCACCCAATGCAAGGATTAACCGTCCTACCGGGGCATTTGGCGATGTAACATGTTTTGGCAAAAGCCTTTACTGGGACACCTTGTTTTCTGTTTTCTCCTTTACCTCAAAGCCCTGCTCTCCGCTGAGCATCGCTTCCGCCCTGGCCATTGCCCTGTCTCTTGCGGAGCTCATATCAAGCCTCTTAAGCTTCATATCCATGTTAGTATCACCGAGGGACTCTACAGCATTGGCACGAGCTGTCTTTTTATTGACCAGTTCTCTTGCCCTTTCCATACTTTCATTCACACTGCCTACTGTATTAGCTTTTGATGTATATTTTGCATTGACAGAATTGATATTCTCTCTGAGCTGAGCCATTTTAGCCTGCGATTTTAAGGTCTTTAGCTCATTCAGCTTCGCTGACATCTCGGACTCAAAGATCTTATAATCCTCTCTGATCTTGCTCACTTCAGTCATTGCCGTATCATAGGTCGTCTTATGTACCTCATAGGTAGCCTGATACTCTTCCTCTTGCATGAGCAGTTCTATTAGCAGCTCCTTGTCCCCCTGCTTCTGAGCCGATTCAGTTCTGGCTTTAACAGCGGCCAGATTCTTTTCTGCATTTTTCATCTCAATTTTGATTAGCTCTGCATTGGTCTGAATCTCAAGAATCTGCTGCTCTGCTTCCTTCCTTGCTCTGTCAATCTGCATCTTTACATCTTCAAACAAGAGCTCCGGATTGTTCTCCTCGACTCCGCCTAA
>CAYOKA010000072.1:0-10936 GCA_964404395.1 uncultured Oscillospiraceae bacterium
GGAATGATTTTGGTTAGCGCATGTCTTTTAGGAATTAGTTGTCGCTATGACGGTATCGCAAAAATGAACAAGGCCTTGATGGGGCTTGCGGCGAAGGGGGAGCTTATACCTGTATGCCCGGAACAGCTGGGCGGCTGCCCGACACCGAGGCAGCCAAGTGAGATAGCAGGTGGTACCGGTGCAGATGTGCTTGCCGGAAGATGCCCGGTGAAGAGCGAGACCGGCGAGGACGTGACTGAAAGCTTCATCAAGGGCGCAAGGGAGACCTTGAAGATAGCAAAAGCGTGTAAGGTGAAAAGAGCGATATTAAAGGCCAGGAGCCCTTCCTGTGGATTTGGTAAAATATATGACGGCAGCTTCAAAGGTGTACTTATAAATGGAAATGGTGTTACGGCGGAATTACTGAATCAAAAGGGGATTGAGATTTTTTCGGAAGAAACAATGGATTATATGTAAAAACCCGGCATCTACAAGTAGCACCGGGTTTTGGAGTTGCGTGACGTGAGATTTTGGTTAGTTAAGGCTTTTGCGATGGTAATATGCCCTAGATGACAAAGGGTTTTATTTCCTCGCAGAAGCTTTCACAGTCGTTCGAATGTATCTCAACTCTGATGGGCTTGTTGAAATCAAGACTGAATATACCCATAATGGATTTTGCATCAACCACATAGCGTCCCGATGTTAGATCCACGTCAAAGTCATATTTGTTCGCGATGTTCACAAAATCCTTGACATCATTAATTGTTTTAAGCATGATATTTAGTGCTTTCATATATGGGACCTCCGTTCCTTTTGCTGCGATTCGGCAATGCAGTGATTAAGCAATTCATTGCCTGCCTTAATTAATAATATCCTGTATTTGGTAACAAGTCAATTACAACCTTGTTAAAAAGATATGAATTCATTATAATATGATTGGCTATTATATGGTTGTCAATCACAAGTCCGGCGAGGCATTGCACCGGGCCGTTTGGAGGAATCGTGAGGAAGGTTGCTTTTTATACATTAGGCTGCAAGGTAAATCAATATGAAACTGAGGCTATGGCGGAAGCCTTTGAAAATGCAGGCTATGAGCAGGTCGACTTTGGTGCGCCGGCGGATGTCTATGTTATCAATACCTGTACCGTTACAGGCCTCAGCTCCAGAAAATCGCGGCAGGCGATTCGTAAAGCAAGGCAGTTGAACGGCAAGGCCATCATTGCTGCAGTGGGCTGTTATCCCCAGACGTCAAAGGATGAGGTTGAAAGCCTCCCGGAGGTGGATATTGTAGCCGGTACAGCTGATAGAAGTAAGGTACCGGAATACGTTGAGGCATTTTTATCGGAAAAGCTGCATCGTGGAGAAGACAAAATTTCATATGTTGCTGATATAATGAAAAAGCATGACTTCGAGGATTTGAAGATTGAGCGGTATAAGGACAGGACACGGGCTTTTTTGAAGGTCCAGGAAGGCTGCAGCCAATTCTGCTCCTATTGTATCATTCCTTATGCAAGAGGCCCTATCCGCAGCAGGTTGGCCGAAAAGGTGCTTAGCGAGGTGCACAACCTGGTAGGAGCCGGTTTCAAAGAGGTGGTGCTGACGGGAATTCATATAGCATCCTATGGAAAGGACTTGGGAGAGCTCAGGCTAATGGATCTTATCCGTCTGGTTCACGAGGTGGATGGTATAGAAAGAATAAGAATCGGATCGATTGAACCGACACTTTTGACAACGGAGTTTGTCCGTGCAGCAGCTAAGATGAAAAAGCTCTGTCCCCATTATCACGTATCCTTGCAGAGCGGCTGCGACGAGACGCTTGCCAGAATGAACCGTCGCTATACCACTGCAGAGTATAAAAATGCCGTGGGACTTCTGAGGGAACAAATACCCGATGTGTCTGTGACCACTGATGTGATGGTTGGCTTCCCCGGAGAGACAGATGAGGAATTTGAAAGGACCTGTGAATTTTTGGATGATATACAGTTTGCTAAAATACATGTATTTAAATTTTCTCCGAGAAAGGGGACTCCAGCTGCTGACTTCTCAGCTCAGCTGAGTGGTTCGGTGAAGGAGGCCAGAAGCCGGCGTGTGATCGAATTATCGGATCGATGTGCAAGGACATTTCACAATCAATTCATAGGCAGGGAAATGCCGGTGCTGTACGAGCAGGAGGTCAAGGGCGCAAAGGGTGTGTATGAAGGATTGACGCCCAATTACATAAGGGTCTTGTCAAAAGGAGATAATAGCCTTGTGGGAAATATAGTGGGGACTAGACTGATAAAATTGGATGACGAATATGTTATAGGGGATATTTGATATTGCATAATGATTCCATTTATATTATTATATAGGTACGGCAAACATGTGTTTTGCAGGCAGGAGAGTGTTAATAATGGCTAACAGTAGTGAAACCATGATGTTCAAAATGGATAAGGACAAGGAGAATGAAGCCCGTAATATTCTGTTCACGGTATACGAGGCTTTGAAGGAGAAGGGGTATAACCCGATTAATCAGCTGGTGGGTTATATTCTTTCAGGCGATCCTACATATATTACAAACCACCAGAATGCAAGGAGCGTTGTTCGAAGGCTTGAACGGGATGAACTGCTTGAAGAGATTGTACATTTCTATCTTGAGAATAAAAAATAAGACCGACCCCGACAAGCTCGGGGTTTATTTTTGGGGCTTTTATGAGGATTTATGGAATATACACAGCTTGGTAAAACTGGAATAACAGTGTCAAAGATGTGCTTCGGAGCACTGATTATAGGACCTTTGCAGGTGAATTTATCGGTAAATGACGGTGCCCGTGTTATTCGAGCTGCCCTTGACAGAGGTGTCAATTTTATTGATACTGCGGAGCTCTACGGAACCTATGATCATATACGTGAAGCAAGCAAAGGCCTGGATAAAAAACCGGTAGTAGCCACGAAATGCTATGCCTGGAATAAGGAAGGTGCCGCAAAAAGTGTTGAGGAAGCCAGAAGAGGGTTAGATATGGATGTCCTTGACATTTTTATGATGCACGAGCAGGAAAGCAAACTGACGCTGCGCGGGCATCGTGAAGCCCTCGAATTCTATCTCAATGAACGTGAAAAGGGGAGAATAAGAGCTGTAGGTGTTTCAACGCATAATGTGGAGGTAGTAAGAGCAATATGTAATATGCCGGAAATAGACGTTATTCATCCCTTGATAAACAAAACGGGTATCGGTATCGGGGACGGTACAATAGAGGACATGCTGGGCGCAGTCCGACAGGCATATGAAGCCGGAAAAGGCGTGTATAGCATGAAACCCTTGGGCGGAGGCAACCTGCTGCACTCTTATGATGATTGCATCGATTTTGTTTTGAACATACCTTATATTCATTCTATTGCGATAGGCATGCAGAGTGTGGAAGAGGTGGAGATGAATATTATCCGGTTTGAAGGCGGAAAGGTACCGAAGGAGCTGAAAAAATTGGCAGCCACCAGAGAAAAGCAGCTTCATATAGATTATTGGTGCGAATCATGCGGGAAATGTGTTGAAAGATGTAAACAGGGTGCATTGTCGTTGGCTGATGGAAGGGTGAAGGTAGATAAAGGAAAATGTGTTTTATGTGGGTATTGTGGAAGTGTTTGCCCTCAGTTTGCTATTAAAATATGTTGAATGCTTTGGAGGCTGGTATGCGAATAATGGGTATTGATTTTGGAAACAGTAGAATCGGTGTAGCTGTGAGCGATCCGTTTGGGTGGACGGCACAAGGCCTTGAAACTATTCACTGGAAGGGTTCTATGGAAAAGCCTGTACAGAAGATTAAGGAACTGGCTTCTTCTTACCAGGTTGGAAAGTTTGTGGTCGGACTGCCTATAAATATGAATGGAACTATCGGGCCAAGCGCTGAGAAAGCAATAGAATTCGGCGATCTTCTATCCAAAATTACGGGTATCGAGGTAGTCAGATGGGACGAGCGTCTTACAACGGTAGCCGCAAGCCGCACAATGCATGAGGTGGGTATGAAAACTTCGAAAAAGAAAGGTTCAGTCGATAAAATAGCGGCTGCATTAATATTGCAGGGATATCTTGACAGTGAGTCAAAATAAGGTTATTGTATTTATTACAAGGAAAGGGAGGTGTTCCTATGGACGATGAGAACATAGTTGTTCTGGTTGATGAAAATGGCGAGGAAGTTGAATTTGAACACATTGATACAGTTGAAATGAACGATAACGAATATGTTGTCCTGGCACCATTGGACAACGATGACCCGGATCAGGAAGACGAGGAAGTTATCATATTGAAAGTTGAGCACAGTGAGGACGGAGAAGATTCGTTTGTTACAATAGAGGATGACGACGAATTGGATGATGTCTTCAATGAATTTCAAAACAGGATGGAAGAGGAATTCGGATTGGAAGATGAATAAACGTTTTCCGGTCAAATGAACATTTCTCGAAATACAATCTCGAAGGTGAAATATTAGTGCCTTCGGGATTTATTCTTTTCTTTTCAGTTGAAGCCTCTGCTGATCAAAAATAAATCTTATCAAAGCTTCCTGATCTTTTTTGGAGATATCTGTAAAAATCATACCCAGCTCATATTTATTTCTATTTTTTATTTTTATTGAGTTTACCCTTAGAACTATACATCGTAGAGTAATGATCAATTCATCGGTAAGTCTGAGCTCTACCTTAACTTCGGTGCCTTTTGCGATTTCAATATCTGAAACAAGGCATACACCTGTTCCGCTTAAGTTCCTGGTGAATACCTTAACAGGTTCCGTGTCAAAAGCTTCTGTACCATTTGAATCAGGAAGCCATATTTGGGCATTTAAAATAATATCCAATCTGAAAGCCATCCTTCTTTGGATTTTATTGATATCACTATCAGGCTCAACGATATATACTGCAACATTTCCCCTGAATTCCCTTGATTTTATCAGAGCTGTGAAGCCAAGCAAGCTGATCAGATTGCGTCGATGGTGCAAAAATGTAAGGCATATACGTGTATCATCGGGAATGTAAACAAGACGAGATTCGTGTATGGGGGCTGAAATCACCAGCAAATCGTTATCATGATATTCCAGAAGCTGGCTGACATAGGTATCGCCCTGTACATCGCCCTGACTATTAAGCTGGTTCAGTTCAAGCCTGGTGCCTATTTTTATATCTTGTGTGGACATAGCGCCTCTCCTGTCATGAATAAAGTCAAAACCTGAAGAATACCTGACGTGGAACACCTCATGATTGACGGTCTCATTACATTATACATTTATTGCAGCTTTTCTCCAAGTACATTTCGATTTCTCTGCTATTTTTGTACCTTTAGTTGGTGGTTTTTGTCATTAACAATTATAGAGGATTTCGATCAATTAAATAGAATATATATACATGCATTCACAAACACAGATTTGGCGGGGAGGTTAGCACATGCAAAGAAGATTCACGCTGTGCCTTGCATTTTGTATCACAGTTTTTTTGATGATTTCGATCTTTACAGCTTGTGGAAGCGATGAAGAAAATAATGAGCCTCTGCCTGTCGTTGCACAGACTACGGCTATTGAACCGGAAATAACGAAACCGGCGGTGCCGGAGCCTGCTGAGGTCGAAGAAACGGTTGAAATAGAGGACGTTTTTTCACTGCCTATACAGGGTGTACGGCCTATGGCGGTCATGATTGATAATGAGGGTACTAGAGTCTTGCCCCAGGGAGGCCTGGACAAGGCGCAGATAGTTTATGAAATAATTGTAGAGGGCGGCTTGACAAGATTGATGCCGGTATTCTGGGGTACAGAGCCTGAAATGATTGGTCCTGTAAGGAGCGCCAGAGATTATTTCCTTGACTACAGTATGGAATACGATGCGATTTATGTGCATTATGGTGGCAGCCCCCAAGCAGGTAAGGACATAAAAAAATACAAGATCAATGAGGTTGACGGGCTTTATTTGGGACCTGATGTTTTTTGGGATCTGACTAAGGATCCAGGCAATTGGCAAGATTCCTATACTTCTATGGAAAAGCTGCAGGCATATGCACAGAAGAAGAAATTTAGTGCCACGACGCAGGCGGAGTTTCCTCTTACATACAATCAGGCAGACGCAGCTCTCGTGACAGGGGATAGTGCAACGGCGGTCACGTTAAAATATCCTTCTATGACATCAAAGTATGAGTATGATAGTGCAACAGGGCTTTATATGCGTTTCAGGTATGGTAAGGAGCATATGGAAAGGGTTACAGAAAAACAGTTTGCAGCAAAGAACATTATAGTTATGTATGTGCCGAACTACGATATAAAGGGTGACTCGGCAGGACGCCAAAGCATGGATACCATCGGAACCGGAAAGGGCTATTTTATTACAGGTGGTAAAGCGATTAATTTGAAATGGTCCAAGGAGTCCAGAACAGCTCAGACAAAATATACTGATGATGCAGGTAATTCAATCACGCTGAACCGCGGACAGACGTGGATACAAATAATGCCCTTGACGGCCAAGGTGACCATTGAGTAGGCGGGCGGGACGGTGAAAGGGTGGTTTTGAGCAGGCGAGAGGACGAAAGGGTGGTTTTGAGCAGGCGAGAGGAGCAGGAGATAGGGTGCCTTTGAATAAGCGGCAGGGAAGCAGGCAAGCATGTCCGAAAGAATTTGTTAGCTCACATAAATAGCGGGTATAAATCAAGCATAATTCAATTTGATGAAAGGATGATAAGACCATGAAGAAACTATGGAAATGCAGCGTATGTGGATTTGTTCATTCAGGAGATGAGGCTCCCGATGTATGCCCGAAATGCGGAGCACCGAAGGATAAGTTTATTGAGCTTAGCGCTGAGGATGCCGAAAAGATTCGCATGTCAGACCGAACCAATGACATTCACATGGAAATTGTCACTCTTGCCGGAAGGATAGCCACACTGGCTCAGGAAGGAATTGAAATAGATTTGGACCCTCCCTGTGTCGCTTTGTTTAAAGATGCCATTCAGGAATCCTGGGTCATCAAGCACAGATCCAAAGCCGAGCTGGAAGGTCACATGAAAAGAGGTAAGTGGTAAGAGGATAGGTATAAATGAAAAGAGATAAGTGCGCAGGTGTAAGTGATACGTAGATAAGCGGTAAGAAGCGCGGGCACTTCCGCAGATACAATAGCGGAGGTGTCCGAATTTTGATTTAGGAGGCAGGGACGATGATTCAAAGGTATGAACCGATTAACAAAAAATGCAATGCTTTACTTCACGGGGCAGATTATAACCCGGATCAGTGGATGGAAACACCTGAAATTTGGGATGAGGATATGAGGCTGATGAAGCTGGCCGGATGTAATGTCATGTCGGTGGGCATCTTCTCCTGGTCCAGTCTGGAGCCGGAGGAAGGCAGATTCGAATTTGAGTGGCTGGATACAATTCTTGATAAGCTGGCTGAAAACAATGTCTATGCAATTCTTGCCACTCCAACTGGTGCAAAACCGGCATGGATGTCACAGAAATATCCCGAAATATTGCGTGTGCAGGAAAACAGACAGAGAAATCTTCATGGACAACGACACAATCACTGCTTCACATCGCCTGTATACCGCGAAAAGGCTGCTATTATCAACCGTAAGCTGGCTGAACGCTACAAGGATCATCCTGCCCTGCTGGCATGGCATATATCGAACGAATATGGTGGTGAATGCCACTGTGAGCTTTGCCAGGAGGCCTTCAGAAATTGGCTTAAGAAAAAGTATCATAACAATCTCAAGGAATTGAATCATGCATGGTGGACAGGCTTTTGGAGCCATCGCTTCAATGACTGGTCACAGCTGGAATCGCCCTCGCCACAGGGAGAAAACCAGGTCCACGGTCACAATTTGGACTGGAAACGTTTTGTTACCGACCAGACTATTGGTTTTTACAAAAATGAAATAGAGCCGCTTAGAGGGCTAACGCCGGACATTCCGATAACCACCAACTTTATGGGTACGTATCCGGGGCTGAATTATTGGAAATTCGCTGAAGAAGTGGATGTTGTATCATGGGATAATTATCCCGCCTGGCATAATGATTATGAAAAGACATGGGAGCTGGCTGCGGACATATCCTTTGTACACGATATAAACCGTTCATTAAAAGGCGGAAAGCCCTTCATGCTTATGGAAAGCACCCCTAGCCTTGTAAACTGGCAGCCGGTATGCAAGCTGAAAAAGCCGGGCATGCATCTTTTATCCTCAATTCAGGCAGTTGCACACGGCTCCGATACAGTGCAGTACTTCCAGTGGAGAAAGAGCCGCGGATCCTCCGAAAAGCTGCACGGCGCGGTGGTGGATCATTGCGGGCATGAGCATACACGGGTGTTCGGAGATGTTGCCGAGGTCGGAGAGGTTTTGAAGAAGCTGGGTAAGGTAGTCGGTACGACAGTGAGGCCTGAAGTTGCTATCATATATGATTGGGAAAATCGTTGGGCTATTGATGATGCACAGGGCTTTTCAAAGGATAGGAAAAGCTATGAACAAACATGCAAGGATCATTACAGGGTTTTCTGGAGCAAGGGCATTCCTGTCGATGTTATCGACATGGACTGTGATTTCTCAAATTACAAGCTGCTTGTGGCGCCGATGCTTTATATGATAAGGCCGGGTGTGGGAGAAAGGATTGAAGCTTTTGTTAAGAATGGGGGCAGCTTTATCACTACCTACGCTACGGGATACGTGGACGAGAATGATCTGTGCTTCCTGGGAGGTTTCCCGGGACCCCTGCGTAAGGTAACGGGCATATGGGCTGAGGAAATCGACAGTCTTTATCCCTTAGACAGTAATGTGATTACATTGTCGGACGACTGCATGGCCGGGCTTATGAGAGAGTATAAGGCAGTGGACTTCTGCGAGCTGATTCATGCGGAAACGGCACAGACATTAGGTGTATACAGCGAGGATTTTTATGCCGGGAGACCTGCCCTGACGGTTAACTCCTTTGGAGAGGGGAAAGCCTGGTATATGGCTTCCAGATTTGATGAGAGCTTCTTAAAAGACTTCTATACATCGCTGAGTGCAGAGCTTGGCCTGAAGAGGGTGATTAGTGCCGAGCTGCCTGGCGGAGTGACTGCTCAGGTCAGGACCGATGGTAGCGATGAATATGTATTCCTGATGAATTTTTCCGAGGAGCCAAGAATGGTCGATTTAGGGCAGGATAAAGCGGATGATATGTTGACCGGGGAAAAGGGCTTAGCGCGGGTTTCATTAAAACCTTACGGAGTTGCAGTTCTTAGCAGGACGGCTGCGAAATGAACAGCTACAGAATGAACGAACGAGTTATTTACAGTCGAAATGAAAAAAATGTATAAAAATAATATTAAATCAATAAAAATAAGAAAAAGGTTAATTGAAAGGTTAATTGAAAAAACCACAATTGGCTTGCAAAGCAAGTCGTTTAATAGTATAATTTGCAATATGTAATAATTATGCAGAAAAAAATAAACTTTACAAAAAACAAAAGTTCAGAGGGGGGTGTAAAAATTATTTTTATTTCCAAGGAAACTGGGACACTACCCAAATCATAGGCAATTATCTTATTTCATGTCCTAGTTCTAGTTCAAAACCTTAATTCAAAATTTCAACTATGAAAGGGAACGAAATTATGTCTAAAGCAGGGAAACAAAAGGGTTTGGCAGCATTGCTTGTAGTATTCATGCTACTTATGATGTTGCCAACAGCATCGTTTGCATCGGGATTTACCGATATGCCGGACGATTGGTCGAAAACTGCACTTGAGAATGCAGTAAGCAATGGTTTGCTAAAAGGCGACAATGGCAAAATTATGCCAAAGGACAATTTGACAAGAGCTCAAATGGCAGCTGTCGTAAACAGAGCCTTTGGAACAACGGAGAAGGCGTCACTGAGCAAATATACAGATGTGGCAGCCAACGCATGGTATTATAACGACATGGCAAAGGCTGTGCAAATGGGAACATTTGAGGGCAGCGGTAATAAATTAAACCCGAATAACAGCATAACTCGTGAAGAAGCATTTGTAGTACTTGCACGCGCATTCAAGTTATCCGGTGCATCTGAAAGCGCACTGAATAAGTTTAGTGATAAAGCTTCGGTAAGCCAGTGGGCAAAAGATGGAGTTGCCTCACTTGTTTCGGCAGGATATGTAGCCGGATCAAACGGTAAGCTCAATCCTAAGAGTTACATAACAAGAGCAGAGTTTGCTAAAATGATGGACAATCTTCTGAAAAAATACATAAATGCTGCAGGAACCTATGATGAGGATATTACCGGCAACGTGATGATTAATGTGGCAGATGTAGTTTTGAAGGATATCACTGTTGCAGGCGACTTGATTATCGGAGACGGTGTCGGAGATGGTGACGTTACCCTGGATAGTGTGGTTGTTACCGGCCGGACAGTAATTCGCGGCGGCGGTGTAGATTCTATCAAAATCATTGGCAATTCGAAAATTCAGAACATTGTAATTGCACGGGTCAATGGACAGCTCAGAGTATTCTCTGAGGATGGTACCGAAATCGGTGAGGTTATAGTCGACGGTAAGGACGACGTTATAATTGAGGGTAATGTAGGAAGCGTAGCGATTATTGCTTCCGATGTTACAGTAAACGCAAATGATGCACAGATTGCATCGGTGACAATCGAAGGCACAAATTCAAATATTGTTGTTGGCGCAAATTCAACAATACAAACCGCTACGGCAAACGCAGCAAATTCGACAATTACTGCTTCGGCAGGTTCTAGAATAACAAATGTAGTAGTAAATGCAGACGGAGCAAATGTTACCGGCGCCGGTAATGTTGGTGCTGTTGCGGCTAATGCCAACAATGTATCTGTTTCCACAACCGGAACTAAGGTTACCGCAGGCGAGGGGACAGAAGGTGTAAAAGCGGGAAACACAAATGTTTCACCGGGGACAACCGTTAACACTACGCCGCCAAGCAGTAGTTCAGGCGGGGGTGGGGATACAAGACCTACTGTAAGTGCTATTACGGTTACA
>CAYOKA010000073.1:0-10696 GCA_964404395.1 uncultured Oscillospiraceae bacterium
TAATTACCATTATAGAATGACAAACTTCATGTTTTTTACGCTCATTTATTTTCTTTACTTGTCCTGTTTTCGCAAATTGAGCTGCATTTTTCTATATTGAAGAGGTGTATGGTGCGTATGTTTTTTGAACATCTCATTGAAACGCTGTTGATTTGAAAAACCAACACTTAGCGCAATATCGCTTATTTTTAGCCCGGTATCCACCAACAGCTCCCTGGCTCTTTCAATACGCACCTTGATTAGATAGTTAATAGGACTCATGCCTGTTTCTTCTTTAAATGCCCTCGTAAAATAACTGGGGCTTAAAAATACGTACTTTGCAATATCACCCAGCGAAATATTTCGCTCAAAATTGGTATGGATGTAGTTCACCGAAATTTCAATTAATTCTTTAAGCTTTGGGCTCTTGGACTTGATACTATTCTCCCATTCCATTTTAAGCGCCCGCGAAAGCAATACAAACAGCTCAAGTATAAGCAGGTAATTAAGGAATTCGCTTCCCGGCTCGCTGCTTTCTCGCTCCTTAATAATCCTGTTCATTAGGACAACGATTTCGTTTCTCTGGCTTACTTTCAGTTTGATATATGGACCGGTTTCCTTACTGCTGACGAAATTAAGAAAATCCTCCAGGGGTATCTGCGAGAATTCGCCGTTGATCCTGTTTTCAAATGTGAAGTTGAGGACAATAAATTCACAGCCGCTTTCTGATTTCACAATAAACTTGTGATACTGCAAAGGCTTTATGATAATAATATCATTTGGCCCAAGCGTAACAGGCTGACCTGCTATTTCAAAAACAGCAAAGCCTTTCTTCATGTAGACCATCTCATAGTTCTCATGGATGTTTGGCTCCATAGACCATGAGATGTCTTGTATCCTCTCCAGCGTTTTCACAATAACAGGTAAAAAATCGGAAGAATTCAGCAAACCTTCCCACGCCTTAGGTAGAAGTTTTTCCATGCTTTCACCCTTCTTTCAAGATAAATTATACCCTAAAAACGAGTGTCTGTCACGCAAATCATGGCTTTGTCCAGAGGCTGACATATGGATGCTGCCAACGCATATCCTGAGACATGGATGTCGAATGATACGCGCCCTCTTTAGAGCGAGTAAGCCAATCTGTAGCTGTACACGAAGCAGTCTGAATGGCAGTTGGTCATCCCCCTGCCTGCTCATGCTTTTGTAAAGAATTCAATAATGTATACTTTGCAGCCAGATCTACCAATCCGCCTACATCTGAGCTTCAATTCCCATAATTATGAGAAAGGGAGACCCGCAGGCCTCCCTTTGCTCCATTTGATCTAAGACTCCATCTCTATCGAAGGAAGCAGCTTCTTCAGCTCCTCCAGCTCACTGCTGTTCAATGTAACTCCCTTGCCCATCTTTTCATGGGTCTCGTCCCAATCCCTGATGTCCAGCTTAGGCTTACGCTCATTCCAGCTTACCAGATTGACTTCCTTCCTCCATCCTCTCGTTCCTTCTCCGATTACACCCAGATGCTTTGTGATTTCAAACTTTAAATCAGCCATCTTCAACCCTCCATTATTATGAAAAACCATATTATGTTTTGCAGCTTATATAAACGGACACGCCGTTACTGCCTTTATTTACTTACACTTTTTCGGTATTTATTTTTTACCCGGGAATGCCGGAAAGCTCCAGCCTCCCATTATTTTTGGCATAGGCAATGAAAATCGCCTGCTCCGCTGTCACCTCAAAGGATACAAATTTTGGTATACTGTCCGACTCCAGGATGCTCGTCTGTCTGGCGTCTTCATCAAATATGCCGGCTATGCGCACATTCTTCAAAACCTTCATACCATTGGAGGATGGCAGTACATCAATAATGCCCGCTGCTTCGGGACTATGATCCTGTTCTCCCCCGGAATTAGGCACAAAAATTAAATCCACATGCTTGTCTTCCTTAAGCTGCCAGCCATTCGCCTGATCAATCCTCATTTCAACACAAATAAGCCTTTTGCCGGGATCCTCCGCTCTGATTATATCATCTTCGGAAGACAGCAGCTTTGCCTTTAAGAGCATTTCCTCCGCCACAATATCCACTCTCGCTCTCATGCCTATTGCTTCATCCACATTGCTAAGTGCGCTCGGATGCACAGCATCCTTACCGATTTCTCTTAGCTCAAGCATGTCCTCCGCAATAATTGTATCTTTATCAACCCTCACCTTTGCATAAACAACCATTTCTCTGGCCTCCTGCGCGGAAGCATTTGAAATGATCGTCATTTCAACGGCCACCAGCAGAATAACAATAATCAGGGCGCTTATAATCCAACCAAATCTTTTCATAATTACCTCGCCATTCCATTCCGTTTTTTGTACTGTCCTCCGGTATACGCATATTGCCTTAATTGTTCAACGGTATCTCTGAGTCTACATGTACCACAACATCAATATGATCTTTACCCAGCAGGTTAAGAATCACACTCCTGTAAAGAGAGGGTTGTATCGGTATACTTATACTGCTGTGTACAGAAGGCCTCGAAATGATTGTCCCATCGGGGCAAGTTGTGGGGAAGCCGACAGTATATATCTCCAGCGAAACTACCTCAACTGGTTCTTCTGCCACCGAATTAGGCTTAGGAGTCAGGTCATAATTCAGCGATAGGTTAGCAGCAAGTATTTCCTCAAAAATCCTCATAGCCTCCGAGCGGGTCATGTTAACCTGAACCTTCCCCAATTCCCCGGTGTTCAATGCGTTATATGCAGAAATGTTTGTCATATCCACTGCATCCCGTATAATCCGTGATTTCTCCAGTAGAATATACTTCTCCATTACCGCCGAGAACACAGGGAGTATAACAAAGACCAGCATGGCAACCCCCAAAAGCACCTCCAGCACAGCAGACCCTCTGACACCCTTCTCAGATTTCGCTGTCTCCTTATTCACCTGTACAAGCTCCCCAACATGCTCCCGGGTAGCCTTTTGCATATGCTTTTTTCCGAGCTGTTCTAACTCCCTCGCTTCACTCATCAGTTGACCAGCTTTCTGGACATTGTCCTTTTGTCATATACCATACGCACCTTTACGTCCTCTCTTTTGAACAGCGACGTCATTCTATTATAAGTGTAGTCTCCTTCAACCCTCAGAGTAAGCTCTTCGCCCTGCCTGGCATTGAGTGATCCATCAATAACAACACCCGTCAGCCCTCTCTTCTCCAGCTCCATCCTGAGTGCATGCTTGTCGTCGCTGCTCATTCCCCCGGCATTCTCCATTCTCAACAATGCACTCCTGCAAAGCATATCCAAATCAGCCTTCACAGAGAGCGGGAGAAAATACTCTACAAAGTTCACCAGCAAGGCTACCATTAATATAAGCAAGACACCTGTAACAATCGCTTTAACCGGCATAATACACCTCTACCTCATTCTGCAACATGTATAGTTGACAAAATCCACTGAAAACATATCTGCATAGCTAATACTCATACCAACGGAAAGAATTGCCGCACGTACAACACTACCGAGGTGCTAAATATTTCACTTTTAATCTTATCATCCCACCATTCAGAAAGTTCCTCCATCATATCTCGGGCCAAGCCCCTGATTCCCGGTATGACAATAAATCCGGCGATGATCAGTGCCGCGGCAATCCCCAGCAGCTCATTCATGCCGAAGCCCCCTGTGCTCAACAAAAAGCGATTCCTGAAAATTTGCATTCTGCGGCTCTTATCCCGGTTTCCGTTCATGCTTTCGCCTTGCTTTCCCTTTAGCCCTTCTCTACAGGCTTCCTTCCGGATCCCTTCTCCCTTGCAAATCCCCTTCCTGATTCCCTCCATAATTACCCTCCGCTCAATTAATTTATGAATATGTTGCCAATAGCCTGGTTTACTTCCATAAGCATCGGCACGATAATCATCACCGCAACAATGGCAACAAACACAGTACAAGCTGCCACACTCCTATTCTTGCAGCTGTCCGTTTCCGCCTGTATGTAACTAAAATACTTCTTGAACATGACATCCTCCTGCTTGGCCAGCAGCTCTTTGTTATCACCCGTCTCTATCCCCTGCTTAAGTGCAATACACAGCGTTTCCGCTTCGTGCGCATCGAAGTTTGATCTAAACTCCTCCAGCGCTGTATCAATATCCAGAGTCAATTCATACCGGGCGGCAAGCCTCACAAGAATAGCGCTCAGCTCCTTATCGTCAGTGACCTCATAGAGTGATCTGACGGCGTCTGTAGGCTTAACGCCCGATGATATCTGATTGTGAAGGTACTTATAGATTTTATAGATATACTTCCGGAAATGGAGATTTATTTTTTTTCTTCCGGAGGAAATAACCGACTCCATAACTGTATTTATCAGGACAACGACTGCCAGCGGTCTTATCAAATCCGGGTAGTTCAGCACAAAGGTGATTATAAATATAAGCGGAGAGAGCAGGAGTCTGACAAACAGATACAGCATGGCCGTGTGCTCGCCCTTATAACCGGCTTTACGCATTTTTGCCTCTGCCTTTTGATAAAGCTTGCCCCTTCCAAAGCGCTTTTCACACACTTCCATACCCTGTCCCATCAGCGAAGAGCATCTTTTGTAAAGAGGAACAGCCACACTTCTTGCTCCCAACGCCTCAATTACACGCCTCGAACCCGCCGGGCGTATCTTCCTGCAAAACAAAGCGGCTAGCAGGATGTCTGCACAAGCAAGCATCAGGAACAAAGCTCTATTCTCACGAAACAAATTCATTATATGCCCCAATTGTCCCATATTCTCCATGTTCTCACCCCTTCGCTACTTAACTTTCAATTTCTGAATTTCATAATTCCGGCCGTAAGATAAAAACCAAAGGCATACATTCCGCTAAACACCGTAAGGAGCAGCTTCCCATTCAATGAGTGCAAATAGAAGTCATTGATTTGCGGCGTGAAGCTAATAAAGAAGTAAGCCGCAGCTAATACTCCAAACATTGTGAAGTACAGGAGCATCCTGTCCTTGTAGGTAGAAATACTGCGCCTGTTATACTCTTCATCAATTTTGTAAAACTGATTTTCCAGATTTGTCAGCAGCTTGATAATGTCTCCCCTGTTTTTCATACTCAGCTTTATATTTATGATAAAATCCCTGAACTGGGGGTTATCCACCTTCATCTGCAAAATATCCAGCGCTTCTGAATAGTCCATGCCCCTGTTTACCTGTATGACCATATCTCTTACAAATGTCTTAAGGGGCTCGCTGATATTTGAAGTCAGGGACTTTTCAAAGGCATACATAATGTCCTCCTTCACCGAGCACCACCTGCTTAGAACCGAAACATACTCCGACAGTGTTTTGCGCACCGCTTCCGAGTTGCGCCCGGACAATAGATCCAGTGCAAAAAGAGGTGCCATCGAAACAATTATACTTATTACAGCCGCAGATGGGAAAAACTCCAGCAGTGTAAAAACACGCCTATATACAACTATAAACAAAATAACTATAAGTAGTGCCAGGGTATATATATTCACAAAGGGTATATAGTGTCTGATATTGGACTTCTCTATGAACAAGAGCTCGAAGCGATCCACCATGCCCATTGTATTGTATGCTTCCGGTCTGTAGCCTCTGTTGCTCTCTGACCTCGCACTGCCTTTTTCGCCAAATAGGCCTATAATCCCCTTCATCGTGTTTGTAAGCTGTACCTTTCTTGCTATTCCCACTGCCAGAACCACATCGGCGCAAAGCAATATAATGTACATGAAAACCGGCTTCATTTATCTTCCACCCCCCTGACTATCATTTTTATTCTTTACCGTCCCTTTGCCATAGTTAGCCAACATAAAGCCTCTTATACTTAAATTCATCTGTGCTGCTGTCGTATCCCAGCACTTCAAGCACCTCAACCACCTTAAAATCCTTAAGATAAAAAATAATGTTTATGCTCCTGCCCAGCATCTCCTTAATCGTCTTTTCGCTTTCCCCAATATTAGCGCCCTTACTCAGCGTAAGAAGTCTTGCAAAAGCATCCTCGGCGCTCTCAGAATGAGTCGTAGCAAGCCCTCTGTGCCCCGAAAACGCTGCCCTTACAAAATCCCAGGCTTCATCCCCCGTTATTTCTCCCACACAATAGGTGTCCAACGACATCGTCAAGCCGTCCCTGACAAGCTCCTTTAGCGTAATCGGCCTCCCGCCTTCATTCTGCTTTTTTACCCTCTGCTCGATGCAATAGGGCTTGTCCGGGTAGATCTCCGCATCGGATTCTACGATTAGTACCCTCTCCATCTCGGGCAAGGCATTGATAAAGGCTCTCATTAACGTTGTCTTTCCTGCAGCGCCCTTTCCGCAAAACAGCACTGATGCGTCACTCATTGCAAACCTAACCATCATACGATGCAGCTGTTCATTAAGCATACCCAGGCTTTTCAGATCATGCAGCGTGTAGCTGTTCCTGCGGTGTTTCCGTATGCTTATGGCCGGGCCTGCCACATTTCTTGGCTTTATGGAAACGTTGATTCTTAACCTGTTTTTCTCATCGGTAATTCTGCAATGACTGTCGTTCTCGTTCAAGATACCACCATTTCTAATGGCCACAAGCTTGCAGTATGTATCAAAAATTCTCTCATCACCAAAATGCACGGGAATTTTGCTGCGGACACCATGGCGCTTTATGACAAACTGGTTATAGAGGGTGCCATCGATATCAGTAATATCCGCTTCATCTATATACGGCTGCAGTTCACCGTAGCCAAACATAAAGTCCAGTACTTTTCTAATTAGCTCGTCTCTATATATTCCATAGTGATATTTGTTCTGGTCAATGTTCTTTATGATTGCTGTTTCAAGAACGCCTCTATCAGCATATCCCGAGGATACATCCGCGACAAGGCCGGGTAATTCTTTTAAAATATCATTGGTAATATTGGATACTATCGTATTCAAATCGCCTGCACTGCGATATTCCGTATATTTATCACCATAGAACAGCTTGTGGTGTGATTTCACAACTGGCATTTTACTTCCCCTCCAACGATTGCATTTTTTATGCGCCTCAGCATTTGTCCCACACTCGGAGCCGGCAGCAGTCCCAGCTTGGTTAGCAGCTTTAGATATTCAGTCGACACTTCCTTTTCTATATGAGATATATAGGGACTTTTCAGATTTCTATATCTCGAACGTTTTCTACTATATGAAACCTTCCCAAGCAAATTGCCCTCAGTGGCGGCATTTACCTCGTCTGGATCCATTGCACAAGCTCCATCGTATTCAAAAAGGACAAACTTTGTATTCTCCGGCAGAAGCCGTTGTTTCTCTTTTAAAAAGGCAATGTATGAATTGAATTCTCTTAGCTGGTCCACATCTCCCCTGAGTGCCGCAATATTAATATCGGATCGAAGCAGCGCAGCCAGTGTGAATGCATCATATATGAATTTGTTGACAAGAAGTATAGTGATGTCAAAGCCGCGGTAACACTTGTCTATTAGTTTCGAAACACTGTCTTCGCTATAATATTCATAGTTTTCAATTCTATAGTTGCCGGTAATAATATAAAGGTTTTTTCGCTCCTTTCTGTGCACAGAAGCCTGGCGCAACACTTCAGCCGTCAGCATTCCCTTCCCAATGGCGTCCATAACAGTATCCAGCCCTGAATGTGCGAATATCCCTGCCTGCGCGGTCTTTTCAGGGTGCCTCTTAATGTTCAGAAAAAGATCCGCCTTAGGAGCAAGTAAATCCAGGTCCGCCAAAAGCACCTGGCTATTTGTGTGCTTTGCAGCCATGTATGCAAGCTCACAGCCAAATTCCGGGTTATCCCATACCGTTATCACCAATTTTCGAAAGACATGCTCACGTATAAACGCCTGATTCCTGTTCCCAACACCCGTTTGGTTCCAATCTCCGCCGTTCTCCGGTGCTGTATCTGCTCCATCGGAATCAGGGGTCTCGCAACCTCTGTCTTCGGCCTTCATCTGCAATGCTTCAAGTGCATTCAACAGCTGCGTGGCATTTTGATAACGGTCATGATAGTTTTCGCCTGTACACTTGGCCACGATTTCTTCCATTTCAACAGAAAGCAATTCATCATAACGGCGGATGGGCTTGAGCTCGAAGGAGGCCCTTAGAGGGTTTTCTCCCGTAAGAAGCTGATGCAACGTAACCCCCAGACTGTAGATGTCCGATGCCGCACTTGTTTGCCCATTTCCATATTGCTCAGGAGCAGCATACCCGCGGGTTCCTATGTAGACCGTATCTGTATCGAGTTCGGGCTTATATTCCCTGGCAATGCCAAAATCAATCAGCTTCAGAACTCCACTTCCCGTAAGGATAATATTGGATGGCTTCATGTCCCTGTAAATGATGGGGTTCGGCTCAAGCGTATGGAGATAGTCCAGCGCTTTGCACAGCTGAATTGCCCAGTCAATAACAATCTCCTCAGCGATTTTCCCCTCTTCTGCAATCTTCCTGTCCAAGGATATGCCTTCAACGTAGTCAGATATCATATAAACCTTTCCATCCTGCTCAAGTATGTCAAACAAAATGGGCAATGCAGGATGATTCAGCTTTTTTAGCAGCTTCGGTTCTGCCATCAAATCAATTCTGGAAGTCTGCGCCCCACATACCTCCTTTATGGCCCAGAGCGTATCCGTATTGATGTTCCTGGCCAGGTATACTGTACCCATGCCTCCCCTGCCAAGCACTTTTTCTATCACGTACCTTCCGTTAAAAAAATCTCCTATCTGCATCTTGATCCCTCTCAACTTTGGCCTGTCGTTTTTGGCCATTTTTTTATATTTGTTATAATGTTGTTTTTATGTATTATTTTGTTAATCCATGATGCGATTCATTCTACCACATAATCCCATTTTATACCATACTTATTTATAACTACTTATATTTTGAGTCCTTTTAATCTCTTCAAATGTTTTATTTATGCGGAAAATGGGATTTTATATTTTTCAAAAAGCTGCGGGAAATAACCCAAAATGACACGATTTACTATGGAGAACTTTTCATAAGCGTTTTATAACGTGGTAATATAGTCAAATTGCAAATAGCCTTTACAATAGCTATAAATAAAAATATAATAGGGTTGAACATCAAAGATTACAAGGCTTGGAGTTTGGAGGATTTGCACATGAGAATCAGTGGAGTAACTTTTGCTGTCAGAAAAACCCATAGAGCAAGGAAAGTAATACTGACCATACTTATTTTGCTTCTTATAGCGATTCTGGGGATAATAATACTCTCAGCATATAAGAGTTGGGGTTTGTTGCACCCTGAAAAGAAGCCTTTGGATACCTTTACTTCAAATATTGTTCCCGAGTACAAGGATATTCCCAGCTTCGGAGGAGTTGACAAAACCATTATTCTGAAGGGTTGGCTTTTCCAGGCAAAGGACACTGACCGGGCAGTGGTATTGGTTCATTCCTACGGCAATAACAGACTCCAATTTGGTGTCGAAACAGTGGATATGATAAAGGAATTCCTGAAAAGGGGATATACCGTTTTTACCTTTGACTTGAGAAATTCCGGAGAATCAGGCGGCAAAGACAGCACCTTTGGCTACGGCGAGAAAGAGGATGTTAAGGCTGCCATAAAATACTTGAATACTCAGGGTTACAAACACATCACGCTGATGGGGTTTTCTACAGGGGCATCGGCCAGCATTCTCGCAGCCTCCGAGGAAGATTCGGTTGATGTGGTCATTGCGGATAGTCCATATTCTGACCTGCATTCCTATTTCCTTGAGAGCCTGGAACAGTGGACCCAATTGCCAGCCTTTCCCTTTAACAGAACAGTGGCCTTCGGTATTGAATTAGCCGGCAGTATAGATAGCTCCGGTGCCAGCCCCGTTAATGCACTGACGGCGAAGAATCCACCCTATCTGATGCTGATTCATGCCAAGGAGGACAGCTTAATCCCTGTTACGAACAGTATTGAACTCTTTCAAAGACACTCTGCACTGAATTCCTCAGGTGCTGAATTCTGGCAGGTTGAAGGTGACGGTCACGCTGATAGCTTTATAAATAATAAAGACGAATACCTTAATAGAATATTCGCCTTTCTTGGTAAAGTTTACTCCGGGGAGGATTGATTACTTCTTTTTGTCTACAAAAAACGCCGTCGAATTTGAAGGCGTAGGGTTATAGGCATTGTTAATCCTTTTGCCCTGATTTATCTTTTTGATTTCAGAACCAAGCTGTTCATGGAGCTTCCTGCTTTTTTCGTTATTGCTCTTTTCTATTTGGCTTATACTGTTCACTAACTCAAGGATTTCTCCGGTCCTTTCTTTTAGAAGCTTTGCACCGGGAAATGCCCTTGCATCAATGTCATCGAGCTTCTTCACATTTGCTGTGGCTTTCAGCCTTTCATAATAAACAGAAAACTCTTCATCCAATTTATCAATAGCCTCGATTTTTTGCTGCTTCTCATCAATAAGCCTCTCTAATTCGTCCAAAGTATCAGCCATAATGACAGGGGTCTGAGCCTGCGTCAAAGCCAGCATATCCTCTAGCAGCAACTGCTTCCTGTCCAAGATTTCTACCATTCTATAGAAATATTTCTCAACTGAAGTGTCCATACACGCCCCTGTAACAAATTGCTTCTTACTCGCTTTTATCTTTCAACAAGTTTCCTATCTTGCTACTTCTTCAACAACTCTATCACCCTGTTTTGCAAGCTTCATTGCCTGTGACCAGGTATCACGCAAATCCCTGGCGAAATGCAATACCTCTTCCAGTATTTCCTTATCCTTTGTAA
>CAYOKA010000074.1:0-1356 GCA_964404395.1 uncultured Oscillospiraceae bacterium
TTTGTGCTGATGGCAGCTTTTATTTGGTTTGTTGTTTCTATATATGCACCTCATTATATGAAGCACGAGGGTAAGAGCAAGGCCTTTGAAATCTGCACATTATTGACTTTATCGGCTGTCCTGGGGGTTTTCCTTGCAGGCGATTTATTTACCTTGCTGCTCTTCTTTGAGCTTATGACTGTTTCATCTTTCTTTTGGGTTATTCATAGATGGAATAAAAAAGCGATAAAGGCAGGGTATTTCTACTTATTCTATAGTATAGTCGGCGGACTTTTCCTGGCTTTAGGAATCGTTTTAATGGGTGCCGCTACCGATATAATGCCTTATATTGGCTCGGGGTTAGTTAGTCCTTTGAATTCCAAAATGTTTGCTTGGAGCATTGCTCTTTTTGTTGTGGGATTTGGCATTAAGGCAGGTGTGGTTCCCCTGCACCTTTGGCTTCCACATGCTCACTCTGTGGCACCTACCCCCGCTAGTGCCCTCTTATCAGGATTACTTATAAAGGTAGGAGCCTATGGGCTTATACGGGCCGGTGAATTTGCCGGCTGGGGCAGGAATTTGCTATATGGGGCATCCTGGCTAGGCACAGGCCTTGCTATTGTTGGTGCATGTACCATGCTTGTGGGAGTTCTGGCAGCTTTAATCCAGAGTGATGCCAAACGACTATTAGCCTATCATAGTGTAAGCCAGATAGGGTACATCGTTCTGGGCCTAGGTATCGGTCTTTATCTGGGTGCCGATGGAAGCCTTGCCCTCATTGGTGCTATCTACCATATTGTCAATCATGCCCTATTTAAGGTTGCCTTGTTTTTGGGCGTTGGCATTATTTATATCCGTACAAAAGAAACCAATTTATATAAACTTGGCGGGCTATGGCGGCGTTTTCCTCTCACAGCTGTACTTATGCTTGTAGCAGTTTTGGGTATTACCGGTGCCCCGGGGCTAAATGGCTATGCCAGTAAAACTCTGCTTCATCATGCAGTAAGCCATGCTGCTGAAGCTGGTGCGCAATGGGTTGTTTGGATTGAACGACTGTTTTTAGTGGTGGGAGTCGGTACGGCTGCGTCTTTCATTAAGCTCTATTACTTAATATTCCTTGGTAAGCCTGCCAAATCTAAAGCAACTGAAAACAAATCCTTTGGTCTGCATTTGCCTATGGGTCTGCTTGCAGCAGTTATGGTAGGTATTGGACTTAAGCCTGAATTATTTGCCAATATTGCCGCAGCACCGGCGGCACAGGTGTTAGGCATGGAAAATGCTGCCTCTGCTTTAGATGGACTTTCATTTTGGAATTCGGCCGATGTTATGAGTATGGTTATAACCTTAATTCTAGGTGCTATAGTATGCTGGGTGGGG
>CAYOKA010000074.1:1456-4786 GCA_964404395.1 uncultured Oscillospiraceae bacterium
GGATAAGCTATAATCAATCCTTCGGTACATTTGCGTACACCTGCTCAGCCGTAAAAAAACCATCCTTTATTACAGTGTCATTAATATTTTCCTTAGTAACAAGAAGAGGCCAGAGAATCATGCAACGGACATTATGTGCCCCGTTTGATATTTCTTCATATTGATCGATATCTTCGCCCTTTGCCATTTTTACGGCAGTCTCGGCCGCTCTCTCAGCAAGGATATTAATCGGTTTATAAACTGTGGAGCCCTGCATCCCTTCAACTATTCTCTGACAGGCTCCCAGTTCAGCGTCCTGACCTGTAACAAACACCTTCCCTGCGAGCCTGTTTTCGCTTAAAGCAGTTATTGCACCCTTTGCAAGCTGATCATTCGCTGCAATGATGGCATCAATCTCCTGACCGCTGTTCAATATTTTACTGACATAATCATAAGATCCCTCATCACGCCAAGCATCTATCCAAGTTTCACCAACGATATTAATATCTCCATTGTCAATAAATGGCTTAAGAATGCTGTAATATCCCTCGTTGATCATAGACGAATTATTGTCCCTTTGCGAACCATTTAAAATCAGATAATTCCCTTCAGGCACCTTGTCTGTTGCAGATTTACCCATTAATCGACCTACTTCTGTATTATCGAAAGATATGTAAAAGTCAACATCTACATCCCTTATCATTCGGTCATACGCAATCACCTTCACATTATGGTTGTGTGCGTACTTAACAAGGTCTTTCAGGCTGTCCTTATCGAAAGCGACAATCACCAGAACATCTGCTCCTTGATTGATCATTTCAATGCCGATCTCTCTTTGGCGATCACTATCCTCATAAGCATCCTTCACGATGACCTCTGCCCCTAAGTTCTCGGCCTTTGCCACAAATATGTCCCTATCCCGTTGCCACCTTTCTACAGTCATGGTTTCATAGATAAACCCAATTTTCATGTCATCATCTTCACGATCAGATGGCTTGTCTGAGCTACAGCCATATAAGAATAATAAAAGTACCGCCAATGATAATACACATACCTTCTTCATAACAAGCCTCCTACCTCTTAGAGTATTTGCTTCTGATAGTCTGTTGGAGATATCCCCTCGTGCTTTTTGAACAACTTGCTAAAGTAATTGGGATCAGCGTATCCTGACATATAACAGATTTCTTTAATGCTATATCTGCTTTCCTTCATCAGTCTTTTTGCATTTTGAATTCGAACTGCCGTTAATCTATCAATAAAATTCTCTCCGGTTTCATTTTTATACAGCCGACTTAAATATTGAGGGCTGATGTGCAGCTTCTTTGATATGTCATCCAGATTTAAATCCTGATCAAATTTTTCGTTTATGATCGCATTAGTTTCTTCAACTATCTTCCCGATATTGCATCTCTTCCTGACGCTTATTTCGCATGCAATATGCCTTATCTCCTCTGCACATATATGCTCGAGCTCTTCACCTGACTTGCAGCTTAGGATCCTTTTAATATAGTATCCTGGCTTGATATTATCTCTGATTCCATTCTCCGTCGCGACCCGCCGAACCGCTGCCATCATCTCGATAATTCTGTAATGAATATTCTCCTGTTCAAAAAATTTAGGATATTTTCGGAAGATATCGGATAAAATTGTCATGCATCTTTGTACATCACCATTTTCGAGACCGATTATCAGTTTATTCTCCTGAGTCACGATATCATACCCCACATTGTGTACATTTGGAGCAATATCATCAATATGTAATACCCTGTCACCTTCACTGAAATTCAGCGCTTTTAACGCCTCCTGATAAGATATCATTATGTCCTGGTCATTGCAGATTCTGCCTATCCCAGCCTTGAACTCAATATTGAACTTATCCTCCAGTATGCGCATACTATCTTCTATGCAAGTAATTGACTGCACTCTCTGCTGATACAGATCATCAATGGTTTGAGCAACATAAACAACTACCCTGTCCATCATTACAGGGCCAACAATGCACTTAAACCTGTGCTTGAAATTATTCTTTAGGAGTGTATAAATTTCCTGGTTATCCAGACTGTCATCCAATTGAGATTTATAATTACTGTTTTTTCCTCTTTTGTTGAAAGTCACCACAAAGATGAAGCCAGTCTCATTCTCTATACTGAAAAATTCCTTTTTATACTTAATAATATCATTCGTCTGTACCTGTGCAAAAAGCAATGAATAAATAAAACTGTGTTCAACGGCAGAGAGCATCATTTCAATCCTCTCTTTTGCCTCAAGCTCCCATTTGTATTTCTGCCTTTCGGTATCCAGTTGATCAACTATCCTCTGCAGAGTATCTACCAGTCTTTCCTTTTTCACAGGCTTTATCAGATATTCACTGACTCCCAGTTCTACAGCCTGTTTTGCATACTCGAAAAACTCATATACAGATACTATAACTATCTTTACATCGCTATGTACTTTTTTTATCTCTTTAATTGCATCAAGACCGTTTATACCAGGCATTTTGATATCCGTAAGTATGATATCGGGTTTTATTGTCAACGTTTTTTCTATCGCTTCTCTTCCTGATCTTGCAGTCTCGATAATCTTTACGTTGCTGAATTCTTTTTCCACAATATGCTGTACTGATTCGATCATTATCTGTTCATCATCACAAACCATTAGGCTATACACAAAAAATCACCTCAACATTTATTTGATGTTCTTCAAAAACATCAGATCGTCCACCTTCTCCCTACGTGAATTATATGGTATCTTTAAAATTACCTTAGCACCTTTGCCCGGAGCACTCTCCACTTCTATCACATCTTCGCATTTGAAAAACAGCTTCAACCTCTGAACAACGTTGTATATACCAATCCCTGTCATGTTTCCGGATATATCATTTTCAAACCTTTGACAGTCTAATATCTTTTGTCTTGTTTCCTCGCTCATCCCGGCTCCGTTATCCTGAACGCAAATTCTAATAACAGTATCATCTTTACTGATCGAGATATTAATTATGCCGCCTCTCTCCATGTTTCCAATACCATGAATAGTAGCATTCTCTACAAGAGGCTGAATAATTAGAGGCGGAACATCTATATCAAGCAAGCTTTGGTCAATGTTGTATTCGAACCTCATAATGTCCCCGAAGCGGACGATAAACAGGTCTTCGTAGGCCTTTATAGTATCGATCTCGTCTCTAATCCTGACCTTTCTGTCAAGGCTCTTAACATTGTATCTAAATATCATTGACATATTGTCAAGAAAAGTCGATGTCCTGTCTGCACCTTCGATCATAGCCAGCTGCACACCTGCATTGAGTGTATTGAAAAGGAAATGTGGATTTATCTGCATTTGCAGCGCCTTCATTTC
>CAYOKA010000074.1:4886-8527 GCA_964404395.1 uncultured Oscillospiraceae bacterium
AGAACATTGAGCAGTATTACAGATACTATAAGAACCAGATTCGCTGTCCTCAGCTTGTTTAGATTTTCTGACATACCAAGATATTGTATTGTATTAGTATTTAAAATACTCAGGTTCAGGCGGTCAGTATATGTTCGGATATAGCCTGTTATACGGTTTGCCTCTGTGTACCTTGCAATATAATTATCTGCGTTATCTGTTCTTTTTGCCTCAACAGCCGCTTCCGCTTCATTAAAATATGAATCGACCATGTATGCGATATCCTTGTAAATCAAATCATTCTGGCTGTATATACCATGTATTTCAGAAAACATGCTCTTGGTCTTCTCACTGAAAATATCCTTGCATCTGTAATAGTTAATCAAGCTATCAGAATCTGAGGTAACAAGGTAATTCGTCAGATTGGTATTTACATCATACAAATCGTTAAGAAATTTATCAATTTCAACGTTGCCGGCGAACATATCATCCATTTTTTCTATTATGTTACTCGATAACCCCAAAATAAATATGCCTGAAGCACTTGTTAGAAACATAGTCAGAACAAATATTACAATAATCTTGGACTTTATGCTATTGAATATCCTATCCCATAGTTCTTTCATAGCTTGAATCCCTTTGCATTATTTTTGATCAATATTTATTGCTGTATATATATCTGTCGCAATGCTTACATAGCTTGACTGAAAAGAATCAACGAAACTACCGCATAATACTTCTACGCTCTTATATCCTGCGTTATATCCATTCCTGTCCATTACTCCGAATATGATCCCCTTATTAATATAGTGCTTGATCTCATCAGTGATACCAGTACCTACTATGACGACTTCACCCACAAGGTTACGCTCAACAATCACGCGTGCGGCAGCCGCAGTATCCTTGGCATTTGTACAGAATATAACATCGACATCAGGGTGCTGCGTGAGTATACTTTTGGTCAGGTCCTCCGCTCCAAGCAGATCACTGTTCTTATATAATGTACATAACAGCTTAATCTTTTTTTCGCTTTCAATCACACTCGTAAGTCCGCTCAGCATGACATCACTCTGTGATATTTTTGTCTTATCTATTTCACTTCGGCTCGCATCTGACAGTATGACTCCCAGATTGATCGGCGTACCTTTGTCCGATGCTTTAGATATTAGCTTTGCGGCCTTTACACCGTAGTCATAAAAGTTATTTCCTACATAAGAAAGCCTGTTACTGTCTACGGATTCAGCCAGTCCCACTACAATATGGATTCCGGATTTAGCTGCACTGGCAATTGCCTCTGAATATTCCGGAGAATTTTCTCCGTTAACAATGATACCATCAACCCTGGATTTGTTCGCAATATTCACATATTCTACTGTTTTATCAATGCTATCCGGGTCAGATATAGGGTTATATTCAATTGCAACGTTATGTACCTTTCCGGCTTCGAATACCCCTTCCTTGAAGCTCTGCCAATACTCATCATCTCTGGAGTTAATAATTAATGAAAAGTGATATTTGGGATTCTCACTAAAAACGTTCGTAGCGTTTTTATCATAGGCTTTATTTACCATATTGAAATAATGTAAAGCCAGTGCTGCAGATGCAACTACAGTGGCAAACAGAGCAGCTAATGATATTTTATACAGCCATTTCACTCTTTACCCCCTCCAGACCATCAAGAACAGCGTGTAAGTAATCTCTTTTTATTATAGCACTAATGGGAAACGAAAAATAGAATATAGCATAAAGCACTAAGTATACACTAATGTGATATGCTTAGTGCTTCTTATGATTCCTTTCAGCCTAGCCGAGTCTGGACTTTGATTTTGAGTACATGTCAAACGCTACAGCGAGCAACACCACCATGCCCTTTACGACAGACTGTAAAAAGACATTTAAGCCTATAATAGACATTCCATTGTTCATTACACCCATAATAAAGGCGCCTACGACAGCCCCCCATATTGTTCCTACGCCGCCGTATGCAGAAGCACCGCCTATAAAACATGAGCCTATTGCATCCATCTCAAAGTTCGCCCCGACATTCGGCGAGGAGGCCATCAATCTTCCCGCAGTCACTATGCCGGCGACTGCCGCCAAAAGCCCCATGTTCGAATACACGAGGAACATCATTTTTTTGGTGTTGACACCGGAAAGCTCCGCCGCCCTGATGTTTCCTCCCATAGCGTAAATATGTCGTCCCGGTATTGTCTTGGTGGCTATAAATGTATAAACTGCGAATAAAATAGCAACTAAAATCAGCATTATGGGTAATCCGTCATCCATTGCCAGCCAGTAAGAGAAAATATTTATAACAATAAAAAACGAAATCACTTTTATAACGACCGATTTTGAAGATGCTACTTCATATCCGCGTGCAATTTTGCTTTTCCTGTTGAAGATAGTAAACAGTACATAAATGATTGATAACACAAGACCCACAATAAACATTGTTGCATTTAGAAACTCGGGCTTGTTTTGTAGTTGCAGCAAATCACCGATGCGTAGAAAATCCGGGATGGTATTCGGAGCGATATCAGGAACCGAACCGGTTCCTATAACAACATACAGACCAGAGAGAGGCAGTGTCTGACCGTTGAGTATTATGTTATTGACTCCTCGAAAAACGAGCATGCCTGCCAGCGTCGTGATAAATGGCGGCACCTTGACATAAGCTATCCAAAAGCCCTGCCAAAGGCCTGCCAAAAGCCCTGTTACAAGACTGAATATTATTGCAAGCCACGATGGAATTCCAATCGTCGTAGCCATAAGACCAGACATAGCACTTACCAGGGCAACCAAGGACCCAACAGAAAGATCGATATTGCCGCCCGTCAATATACAAAACATCATTCCTATGGCAAGTATCAGCACATAAGCGTTCTGACGCACCAGCATCGACACGTTTCTTGGCCAGATAAGCTTGCCGCCGGTCGCAATCCCGAAAAACATCACAATAACAATCAATGCAAAAATCATTCCATATTGCCGTATGTTACGGTTCATAAATTCCTTTATGCTGTTCATTCATATTCCCCCTATCATCCCGCCGAACTGCTTATTATTGTGGACATGATATCCTCTTGGGTCGCTTCGCTTGTCTTCATTTCTCCTACGACACGGCCCTCATTAATTATGTATAAGCGGTCCGTAATTCCTAATATCTCGGGCAGCTCCGAAGAGATCATTATAATGCATTTTCCGGCATCTGCCAATTCTAATATTATCTTGTATATCTCATACTTTGCGCCAACATCGATTCCTCTTGTAGGTTCGTCGAGTATCAGCACATCAGGGGTGGCAAATATCCATTTGCTGAGCACTACCTTTTGCTGGTTGCCTCCTGATAAATTCCCCACTTTTTGAAATACACTTGATGACTTTATGTTAAACCTTTTCCTGTAATCCTTTCCTACGATCAATTCCTCATCTTCGTTTATAACGAAGCCCTTTGTAATCGCCTTCAAATTAGCCAGCGTAATGTTTTTCTTTAGGTCTAGTATATGGACCAGCCCGGCTGTCTTTCTATCTTCGGTAACATAAGCTATGCCACTTTCTATTGCCTGTTCAATATTGTTGAGAGTAATTTTCTTGCCATCCTTGATAAGTGTACCACTTATCTTTTTGCCGTATGCTTTGCCGAATATGCTCATTGCAAGCTC
>CAYOKA010000074.1:8627-10447 GCA_964404395.1 uncultured Oscillospiraceae bacterium
CTCGAGAAGGTGATTAGAGTCTTCGTCGTTGAGGGCTGCTGTTGGCTCATCCAATATAAGCAGTTCGCAATTTTTCGAAAGAGCCTTGGCTATCTCAACAAGCTGCTGTTTTCCAACACCGATGTTCTTTATCTGTGCTGTATGCTTTTCATTAAGGCCAACCCTCTGCATTAGTTTTATGGCTTCCTTGTTAGTTTCATCCCAGTTTATTACACCATTCTTTACTCTTTCATTTCCCAAGAAAATATTCTCAGCAATCGTCATGAAAGGGCTCAGTGCCAACTCCTGATGGATTATAGCTATTCCTGCCGCTTCACTGTCTCGTATATTCTTAAACCTGCATTCAGTCCCCCTAAAAATTATGTCCCCGCTATATGAACCATAGGGATGTATGCCGCTCAGAACATTCATCAGGGTAGATTTGCCAGCCCCATTTTCGCCAACCAAGGCATGTATCTCGCCCTTCTTCACTTGAAAAGTAACATCGCTCAGAGCGGTGACGCCAGGAAACTCTTTTGTTATATTTGTCATTTCAAGGATATATTCCGACATTGTCTGCTCCTTTATAACTCTGGTTTTCTACTCGCGTTATTTAAAATGACGGCAGCTATGCTGCCGCCATTTCAATACATTTTAATGCATTAAATTTACTTTGCGTCCGGTATGTCTGCTAACTCATAGTATTCGCTGTCAACGAGAAGTGATTTCCAGTTATCCTTGTTTGCAAATTTGATCTCGCAGTTGTATGAAGGAACTTCAATCACTCCATTGTTGTAGTTCGCGTTTGTTGGGACTTCCTCTCCTGCGAGTATTGCATTCGTCATAGCGATAACCTGATCTGCAAGAACTCTGGTATCCTTGAATATTGACATTGATTGCTCGCCGCGGATGATCTGGCCTACATTAATCTTATCACAGTCCTGTCCGGTAAGTACCGGGAAAGGTTTGGATGATGAGCCATATCCTGCGGACTTGAGGGAAGCTACGATACCCTGTGCAAGACTATCATTTGGTGAAAGGACTACATCGATATTTTCGTCTGCATAATAAGCAGTCAGAAGGTTATCCATTCTGTCCTGTGCTCCCTTGGATTCCCAGTTTGTGATAGCAATCTGATCAGGGAACTTGGTCTGAGTCGATTTAACTACAAGCACGCCACTATCTATGTACTGCTGCAGAACATCCATAGCGCCCTGGTTAAACAGTCCTGCGTTATTGTCGCCCGGGTCACCGCCGAAGCACTCCATCGAGAAGGGGCCCTTTTCGCCTTTATCAAGTCCAAGCTCACTTACGATGAACTCTCCCTGCATTTTGCCAACGCCGTAGTTGTCAAATGTGGCATAGTAGTCGCATTTGTCAGTGTTTGTGATCAATCTGTCATAAGCAATTACAGGTATCTTTGCTTTTTTAGCCTGCTCAAGAACTCCACCCAAAGCACCACCATCAATCGATGCTATGACAAGAACATCAACTCCCTGGGTGATCTGGTTCTCAATCTGGGTATTCTGAACATCCTGTTTGTTGTCGGCGTATTGAAGATCTACTTTGTATCCCTTTGCCTCCAGAGCAGCCTTAACATTGGCGCCGTCCTCATTCCATCTCTGGAGTGATTTTGTCGGCATAGTTACACCGACGGTCTTACCCGACTTTGCAGCACTGCAGCCTGCGAAAACGGCTGTCAGCATTACAAGAACCAATAATAACACGATCGACTTTTTAGCCATAACAATTCCTCCATTTATATATTGATAACTAAATTGTATACTGTGTTATGTTAGGCTAAAATAGAGATAATTATCAGATGTTGGTAATTTATTATC
>CAYOKA010000075.1:0-10406 GCA_964404395.1 uncultured Oscillospiraceae bacterium
TTTCAACACTTAGTAAAAATAACAATTATGTGCTCGATTTTTACATCGTCGGCCTGGACAAAATGTGTGTAGAGACCTATTTTAGGCTGTACAATTAAGGCTTTTGCGATGTAACTTTAATTAAACTTAGCTACACAATATATAGTGACATGCTTTCATACATGCCCGCAATATATTGTGCTGCGGAACTTAAAACATGTAACATCGCAAAATGCCCACAATTATTAGCAGAAAATATTCAGCTTCAGATCTGAAATTGTTTGCTTGACCCGAACAAAGCCGCTGTCGTGGTTTAATTTCGGATTTGTTCTTGACTTTATTTCCATTCTGTATTCCAGGGTATAGGGAACTTTTTTGCATACAGTCAGAATAAAGCTTACATTGCCTGCTATATCAGGGTTACATTTTGAGAGTCTTTTGGCATATCCGTTTCCATAAATGATTAGCTTATTGTAACAGTGACCCGGACATTCCACATTAACACTATATCCCCTGGCATACATACCTAGACTGGCATTGCCGTTTTTGACAGTGTAGCGAATAGTTCTATTCTTTGCGTCGATGGAGTTGAGAAAGGAATAAAGGATTACCATATGGTTGTAGAACTCGTCAGAACAGTTGTATACACACCCTTTCCCGGTGCCTGTTAAGCTGTAGCAGCAATTCATTTTTGTCGTGGTGGAACAGGTCGAGCTGGTGCATGTAGTTGTATGAGTGGTAGTAGTTGATGATGATGTTGTGGTTCTTGTCGTAGTCGTTTTTGTGCAGGTGCTTGTAGTACTCGTGGATGTTGATGTTGTGGTGGTAGAGCTTGTAACAGGCAAAAGCTCTTTTATATTATCCAGTTTGAATTGTAAAAGCATCTGGAGCTTAATAATATTTTTTATTGTTCCGTCTACACTTTTATTGATTGCTATCGCATCATGAAGTATGGAATTATTCTGATTACAGTCACAGTCTTTATGCTTACTATTGTTATGCTTGCCTTTGCCATGCTTACAATCGTTATGCCTGGAATTATCTAGAACACATAATATTTTGCTGGTTTCTGCCTTTCGCTGTCGGGACAGTCCTGACTGACCAGCACTTTTGTTTCTATCCCGGCATCCAGCAGCATTTTCAGGTGTTCGGCAACAACATTGACAAGCGAATATGTATTGCTAAGTCCGTTGAACATAACAAGAATTGCTATTTTCAAAGCTCATGACCCCCTTTTATATAATAGTATGCTTGGAAATTGGCTTTTTGCTACTTGTCTGCTAAAATATAAATGAATTGTAATCAAATTTTTGTGCAAAGGAGTATGTGTGATGAACGAAACATTGAAAGTGATAGCAGAACGTTATTCGTGCCGGGATTTTAAGGATAGGATGCCGCCGGATGAGATATTGCAGGCGATAGCAGAAGCAGCAGTGCAGGCTCCCAGTGCCAGGAACCGTCAAGCATGGAGGGTTATTGTTGTAAAAGACGCAGAATTGATAAACGATATTGAAGCTGAAGCGATATCATACTATGAGAGCATGGAGGATAAATCCTCCTACAACAGAATAATGGGGCGGGGAGGCAAGATATTTTATGGTGCTCCCTGCCTGGTTGTGATTGCGATTGACTTAAGTCATCAGGGCTATGCATTGCTTGACTGTGGCATTGTGTGCCAGAGTATCGCATTAGCTGCGACCTCACTTGGGATAGACAATCTCATCTGTGGGTATACACGCAAGGCATTTGAAAGCGCTGTTCGCGCCGAGGAATTCAGTAAGCGCCTGGGCTTCCCTGAGGGCTATACCTTTGGATGCTCAGTATTATTAGGGTATGCAAATAATACAAGGCAGCCCCATGAGCCGGACAAGGGCAAAATATCCTTTGTGGAGTAATTGGGTTTATGCAGAAAAAGAAGGGATGGCAGAAATAGTTTTATGCACCATGCATTTTATAGAAGCTTATGCCTGGCATTGTTCATTGCGGTAGCAGCCGTGTCTTTAGCAGGCTGTACGAAGATCTCCGATGACGGTTTTGCTATTGGCGATGGTGATACTCAGGCTGTCTTTACCGATGGGAGGCCTTCGATCGGTCCGACGGTGGAGGATGAAACCGTGACTGATGTGGATATAGATTCACAGACCAGGGTTAGTGTCAAGATACACAGTGGAAGTATTAGAATAACACGCGGGGGTCAGGATCAGCTTCATATTATCGAAAAGTGGCGACTGAAGGGGCCCGCAAGCCGAGAGAAATTATCGCAGCTTCTGGGAAAAAGAATGAGAACCCTGGAGACTACCGCCACGAGCATCAGCATTGAGCGGGAGGCCGCAGAGCAGCTTGAGCAGCAATCCGATGGCGAGCCTGGCCGCTTCCTTGCAGATATAGTAATGCCGCTCTATAGGCAAACTGTTCAGATGGAATTAATCGTGCCCGAATCAATTACACGAATTTATGTAGATGCGGAAAATGCATCTGTTACATTATCAGGCTTTACTGAAATGTCAGAAATCAGCCTTTCTCTTGGAAGAGGGACGGTTCATGCAGAGCAATGCAGCACGAGAAGGCTGATGGTATCAGTTAATGAGGGCGATATCAATATGAAAAATATTTCCGCCTTTGGAGTATATGAATGTGGCAGGGGGGATATTTTGCTAAGTGGGATTATGGGCGCAATTGACCTAAAATCAGTGTCAGGCAAAACGTTTATTGAGGAGACAGAAGGGAAGCTGAATTGCGACATTTCAGCGGGTAGTCTGACAGTCAAGAATTGCGTTGCAGCACAGGGATCTACGCTTTATGCTTCCCATGGTGATATTTCGGTTGATTTTGAGTCCAGCGGGATCGCAGGTGTATGTAAGATAAGGGCTGCGACGGGAGATATCAGCGTGAATCTGCCCGAGAACGGCGATGGCTGGTCTCTGGCTGCAAGAACGACAAAGGGGCACATTAAGAATAAAATGAGCCCGATACCCGATACACTGGAAAGCGTTTCTTCCCTGGAGATATACGGGGATGTGCGCGGCGGAGGCCCTTTGCTTGATATATATGTGGATAATGGAGACGTTTTTTTGCAGTAGCTTTCTTAAATCAGTCTAAGTATTTTATTGAGCACCGCAAATAATACAACTGCAATGTTTGATATGCTTGATATAAAGATTTGCGGCTTTTGCCGGTTTTTATTGTAGGAGTGACTCTTGTCTTTTATTTTCTTCACGATGAAGTGCATTTGCATTAATATAGCAAAAGCAGCCAGAGATTTAAGTAAAAGCGTGTTAAGGTAGAATGCGCAGTATATAAGAAAAAGGATAATAATCATATTGTAAGCAACGCTCATACCTGTGCCAAACCGTTTCACATCAATATCAACAAATTCCTCCAGCTCCTCTTCTATCTCCTCGTCAAACTGTTGATCCTGAAAGCTTTTTCCTGATATCAGGCTAAATATGTCCCTCGAAGAAAGCACTATCAAAACAATCGATATCAATACAAAGAACAAATTATGATTTGTGGAAATCGCAATAAGTGGTAGTGCGAATATTGCCAAAAATAACAGTACAGCCCCTTTTGATTGCATTGTTCAACTCCTCAACTTTGTTTATATGTTACTGCTCAAGCAGATTGATTACTCGATAATCTCCTGACCATCGGAGATTTCTTCTAATGGCAGCGGTAAATCCCCCGATTCAGAATTGGAGCCATTACTATCCTTTGGGGGCGCGACATCGCCGTGAGCAGACTCTGTATCGCCGTCCTTTGGCGGAGTACTACCACCGGGCACAGACCCCGTATCACCGTTATCCTCAGGTATAACATCACCGGGCAACGGTGTAGTACCGCTATCACTCGGAGCTCCATTATCGTCAGGATCAGTCACGGCATCGTCTCCAGCCGGCGTTGGCCCTGCTAAAAGTATTTCTGTACATGGCCTGTATCTGCTGGTATGCAGCTTGGTCTGAGAAATCACTTTTCCGTCTTCCTTAATTATCTTGTAAGTATCCACAACAAAGCCATCCATGCCCTCCTGCAATTCCTTTGTAGTTCCCGGGGGCAGCGTTGGGTCTTCTGTGGTTTGTGTTGTGAAGGGGGTTCGGCTAAGTATTTTATTGCTGATTATCACTGTCTTGCTGGGGTTCTCTAGAGTTCCTATTATAGAAAAGTAGATTTTGTTGCCCTTCACATGTGAATTCAGCTTTATAGGCCAGTTGGTAGAGTTTATGAATCTGAAATCCGTGCCTCCGTAATAAGCGGTTGCATCCTGCCCCAGAGGCACATAGCCGACTGTGAAGGAGTGATTCTTTCTTTCGGTGACTTCAAGATCGGCCTTTAGAACCGCGTTGTATATTGTTGTGGAGACCTGACATATCCCGCCTCCGATACCGTCCTCGATTCTGCCGTTGATGTAAATATGTGCTGTTTTATATCCATGAGCAGCATCTCTGGGGCCAACAATCTCGTTAAAGGAAAATTCTTCACCGGGAAGGAGAATCAGATTATCAATCTTGACAACAGAAATCTCCATATTGTGTTTTCTGTTCCTACCGTTTTGTGTACCGGCTCCAAAGCTCGTTTGGGCGACACCCAGCTCGTCCCTAAACAACATGGACTCAGCCATTTGGGAGGTAATTGAAGGCTGTACTGTGTGAACCGGCAGTAAACGTTCGGTATCTTCAGTCTGCTTCAGCTCACTTATGATTCGCTCCAGCATGTTCTTATCAACATCTCTTCCGACGGAATGTGGCGTCAAAACCAACTCTTTCCCTTCGAATTTATATGAAGCATCGGTATATTCACTAATAATTTGATCATATAATTCATCCACATCAAAGATTTTTGTTGGCTCGGTTACGATGATTTCGGGTGATATTGTACCGGATTTGTTGCTGATAATCATATTTTTGACCAGATCAATGGTTTTCGCCTTATCGATATGCGTCCCATGTCTTCCCGATCTGAGAATAACTTTATCATCTGTTACTAAAAGGGCGCCTTCCTTAACACCTTCAAATACCTGAACAGAAAATTTGTCGACAAAGCTTTCAATTTTGCCCTCGTCAAAGGTCTGGCTAACGTTGATTGTGACCCCGCGAATGGCTGACCTTGCTATATCATACAGACGTCTAAAAATATTCCCGCTACGTCCTATAGCGTAAGCCTGCTCAAGGGCTGCTTCTGTGTCATATCCCACGTCAAATTCGGTAAATGCCTCTGAAAGCTCGAAATCGGGTGACTTCAAGGAAACGGACATTTGTGCAACCGCGTCATTATACGTTTCATCGAGCAGCTGCCTCATTTCACTCACGTCCATTCCGGAAACATCAATGGCACCAAGATGAACGCCCTTGTAAACCTTGTCATTTTGCAGTGTCAACGCCGCAAAAGCCGATGCTGAGAAAAGCATTAAAACAGTAAAAATGATAATAATGGTTAACAAAATATTTCTTTTATTCTTATTCTTGCTCACTTTTGTTTCAGGTTCCATATTGATCTCACGCCCCATTTTTTTTGTCGTATATATATAATTATTGTAGACTATACTATTACCCCAATTGTTTCAGTGCAACACTCTACATTATACTAAATTACATTAAAAAATACATTACCATATTAAAATTTCATTACTATAGCTTCAATATTCAAATACAACGTAGAAAAACTATGCAAAATAGGTTAAACTTATAGAGGCATAAGGAAGGTGTGTTTTGAATGTGCTATCTGCAAGGATCTGCAAATTTGTTTAATGAAGAAGAATTTCTTTACATATGTGATAAGTTTAAGGCAAATCCCTTGATTACCGAGATAAATGTCAGGTATGGTTTACCGAGTTATTTTAACCGTCTTAAAAGTGTTGTCCAGCGAAATAGAAGAGGCGAGGTTGTTTTCTGTGTTATAAGGCCGGATGGAAAAATAATAATGACCAGGTGCAAAGATTATCCTGAGAATATATACAGAATACCCACAGGCGGGATCGGCCATGATGAGGGAGTTGTGGAAGCTATATTTCGCGAGGTGAAGGAGGAGCTGGGTCTTGAGGTTCAGATCAGATCTTTTGCGGGGGTAATCAAAATCCGATTTGAGCATGGAAATGAGCATGTAATGTTTTACTCCTATATATTTGTTTTGGATGAAAGCGGTGGACGGCTGATGGAGGATGTCACTGATGATGAGATCAGTGAAATCAAGGAAGTGGACATTGAAGAGTTGACACAGAGGGTCCGGGCACTTAATAGAATAACGGGGAAATGGCATGATTGGGGCAAATTCAGGTATATTACGTCAAAAGCAGCGTTGCGTTATCTTTTAGAAACACAAACAACACAAAAATAAAAAGCAGTAATGTATATAAATGGTTAATTGCGCCTATACTTATAGAAAAGCGGAATTATTTGCAGATATATGAGGGTGCAAATCAATGAATACTGAATTATTATTGAAGGATAGAAAAAGGTTATTTCCGAGAACTCGTATTCGTTCAAAGCTGACCGTTGAAGAGGAGGAAATCTTAAAAGCGGCACAGGATGCGCGCGATGAATGGATTGATGCCGGCGCCGGTTTTGAGCATGTACACGATGAGATGCTGGTAGATTACTTTATATATAAGCTCAAAGCCTGTGAATCCAGGTATATCTACTTCGTAAGACTCGCCAAGGAAAAGGGTCTGACACGTTATATAAAATCGAGTCATATTTGTCCAAAATCACAAGTATAAATAATATGTGCTTTTGTATGCCTGTTTTATAAATACTTGTGGTGTGTGGTTATGGCGATAGATTATGGAGTGATTCTTGCCTACGGGGTAGGCATAATATTGCTGTTCATCCTGGGAAGAATATTTATTGTGCCTCTTAAGGCGGTATTAAAGCTTGTCATTAACGCACTGCTCGGTGCGGTTGCGATACTGCTGATCAATTGGGTTGGAGGACTTATAGGTTTTCATATTGCTCTTAACATCTATACTGCATTCATTGTGGGAACACTGGGAATACCCGGTTTCGTATTGCTCGTAATTCTCAAATTAATTTTCGGCATAAATTAGTCTTGGCGCCTCTTCACAAAATACTCTTATAATGTTAAAATATAATCAAGTACAGGCTTATTATTGTATACAATGTACGAATAAAATACTTGAAACCCATCAGTAAGCGGCAATATGGTGATGGGGTAAGAATATTTGGAAGCAAAATAAAAAAGCAATATAGGTGCAAAAATCATATTATTCTTTTTGCATTATATATAGCACATAGCACAAAAAAATAGATTGGGAAACAGTAAAGGGGAGATTATTATGGGAAAGAACATGAAGACCATGGACGGAAATACCGCCGCGGCCCATGTGGCATATGCATTTACCGATGTTGCCGGGATTTATCCGATTACACCCTCATCTGTAATGGCAGAGCTTGCGGATGAATGGGCAGCGCATGGCAGAAAGAATATTTTTGGCCAGGAGGTTAGGGTTGTTGAAATGCAGTCCGAGGCGGGCGCTGCAGGAACAGTACATGGATCACTGGCAGCAGGCGCACTGACTACAACATTTACAGCATCACAGGGATTGCTTCTGATGATACCGAATCTGTACAAAATCGCAGGGGAGCTTTTACCGGGTGTGTTTCATGTAAGTGCCAGAGCTCTTGCAAGTCATGCTTTATCTATATTTGGCGATCATTCCGACGTAATGGCATGCCGCCAGAGTGGTGTTGCATTACTGGCACAAAATAGTGTTCAGGAAGTAATGGATCTTGCAGCTGTTGCACACTTGAGCGCTATCAAGGGCAGGGTGCCCTTCATCAACTTCTTTGATGGATTTAGAACCTCCCATGAACTGCAAAAGATTGAGACGCTGGACTATGCTGACCTGGCAAAGCTGGCGGACTATGATGCAATAAGAGCATTTAGAAAAAGAGCGCTGAACCCTGAGCGTCCAAATATCAAGGGAACAGCACAGAATCCTGATATCTTCTTCCAGGCACGCGAAGCTTCGAATCGCTACTATGATGCGCTTCCGGAAATTGTTGAGGAATACATGAATGAGATCAACAAGCTCACAGGAAGAAATTATGGCTTGTTCAATTACTATGGAGCACCTGACGCAGATAGAATTATTGTTGCTATGGGTTCTGTTTGTGAAACAATAGATGAAACTATTGATTATCTCGTGAGCAAGGGTGAGAAGGTTGGCGTTGTTAAGGTTCGTCTGTACAGACCTTTCTCAGCTAAGCATCTTATTAAGGTTATTCCCGATTCAGTAAAGAAAATAGCAGTTTTGGATAGAACTAAGGAACCGGGATCACTTGGAGAGCCTTTGTATCAGGACGTTTGCACTGCTCTTTACGAAAATGGCAAGATGCCGCAGATCATAGCCGGGCGCTATGGACTCGGTTCAAAGGATACGACACCGGCACAGATAGTTGCGGTATACAACAACCTCAAATTAGATAGTCCAAAGAATCACTTTACAATAGGAATTGTTGATGATGTTACACATCTGTCCCTCGACACAGGCGCAGAAATCGATACTGTACCTGAAGGTACTGTAAGCTGTAAGTTCTGGGGACTTGGTTCAGATGGTACTGTTGGCGCAAATAAGAATTCAATCAAGATCATAGGCGATCATACAGACATGTATGCTCAGGCTTATTTTGCTTACGACTCCAAGAAGTCCGGTGGTGTAACCATTTCCCATCTAAGATTTGGTAAAAAGCCGATTCGCTCCACCTACTTAATAAACAAAGCAGACTTCGTTGCCTGCCACAATCCTTCATACATTGACAAATATGAAATGGTAGAGGATCTCAAGGATAATGGAACTTTCCTCTTGAATTGCGGCTGGTCCCAGGAGGAGCTCGAAGAGAAGCTTCCCGGAAGTGTGAAGCGCTATATTGCAAAGAATAATATCAACTTCTATACAATTGACGGCGTTTCAATAGGCAAAGAGATTGGACTTGGTAGTAGAATTAACATGATTATGCAGTCGGCTTTCTTTAAACTGGCGGATATTATTCCCCTTGATGACGCTGTGAAATACATGAAGGATGCTATTAAGGCTACCTATGGGAATAAGGGCGAGAAGATAGTAAACATGAATTATCTTGCAGTAGACAAGGGAATTGAAGCATTGAAGAAGGTTGATGTTCCCGCTGCCTGGGCTGATGCATCCGACGTGAAGCAAGATGCAAAGGATGTGCCGGAGTTTATCAGCAAGGTACTTGACCCTATGAACAGACAGCTTGGAGACAAGCTTCCCGTCAGCACCTTTGTTGGCATAGAGGACGGTGCCTTCCCATGCGGTACTGCAAAATATGAGAAGAGGGGTATCGCGGTTGATGTTCCCGAATGGCAGATGCAAAACTGTATTCAGTGCAACCAGTGTGCCTATGTATGCCCCCATGCAGCAATCAGGCCCTTCCTTCTTAGTGAGGACGAGGCTAAGAATGCACCCGAGGGCTTTGAATCAAAGAAGGCTATCGGCAAGGGCTTTGAAAATCTGAGCTTCAGGATTCAGATTTCGGCACTTGATTGTTCAGGCTGCGGAAGCTGTGCGAATGTATGTCCTTCAAAGGAAAAGGCATTGATTATGAAGCCTCTTGGGACTCAGCTAAAGCAGGAGGAAAACTGGAATTATGCAATGACTATAGAGCCTAAGAATCCGATGGGGACAGGTTCGGTCAAGGGCAGTCAGTTCCAGGAACCGTTGCTTGAGTTCTCCGGCGCCTGTGCGGGTTGCGGCGAAACTCCCTATGCCAAGCTGATAACACAGCTTTTCGGAGACAGGATGATGATAGCAAATGCTACAGGTTGTTCGTCAATCTGGGGCGGAAGCGCACCGTCAATGCCTTACTGCGCTAATAAGGCGGGCTTTGGACCGTCCTGGGCAAACTCGCTGTTCGAGGACAATGCGGAGTTCGGATATGGTATGTATCTTGGCGTTAAACAGATTAGAAGCGGGCTGGCAGACAAGTGCAGGAAAGCTCTGGAGAAGAACCTGCCTGAGGGCTTAAAAAATGCTCTTTCAAGCTGGCTTGAAAATATTGATGATGCAGAAGGCTCTAAGAAAGCTGCACGGCTGATTAAAGCCGAAGCCGGCAAGTACATTGAGCAAAGCGCGGCAGATGCTGAAGTTAAGGCTATTCTGGCCGAGATTCTTGATAACAGTGAATACCTGGTCAAGAAGTCACAGTGGATTCTCGGTGGAGACGGCTGGGCTTATGACATAGGCTTTGGCGGTCTGGATCATGTTCTCGCTTCCAACGAAGATGTGAATGTGCTGGTATTTGACACAGAGGTTTATTCAAATACCGGCGGACAGTCCTCAAAGGCTACACCGACAGGTGCGGTTGCTCAGTTTGCCGCATCGGGTAAGCAAACCAAGAAAAAGGACCTTGGCATGATAGCAATGTCTTACGGATATGTATATGTAGCACAGGTAG
>CAYOKA010000076.1:0-10209 GCA_964404395.1 uncultured Oscillospiraceae bacterium
GATTATCACTGCTTAATCAAAAGCTATTTTTTGCGTTTTGCGGAAACTCAAAATGATCTTGCATTGATAGTAGAACTATGTTACTATTGATATGTGAATGTGTGGAGAATTGGAGTCACATTCAAATGAGGGCGCAGTGCTCTTATTTGAGTGTGGCTTTTGTTTTTATGGATGTGGGCTAAGTATTAACTAAATTAATGTTCGGAGAATCGGAGTCGCATTTAAACTAGGGTATATAAGCTCTTAATTAGGGCATATAAGCTCTTAATTAAATGCGGCTTTTTTGTTTATCGGAGAACCCGACCTTGGGGGACGGTTCTCACATTGATGGAAATTGGGGGACGGTTCTCACAATTTAATACAATTCATGATTGGAGGAGCAGATGTGGTTTATGATGTAGTAATTATCGGAGCAGGGGTAATCGGTACAATGATAGCCAGAAAACTATCGATGTATGATTTAAGCGTTTGTATGCTTGAAAGCGGATCAGACGTCGCCGTAGGAAGCAGCAGGGCAAACAGTGGTATTGTACATGCGGGCTATGATGCTGTCCCGGGAACAATGAAAGCCTTGCTTAATGTAAGAGGTAACAAACTATATGACAAGATTGCCAGAGAATTGGATGTTCCATTTAAACGAATTGGTTCACTTGTAATTGCATTTTCAGAACCAGATATGGAAAAACTCCAGATGCTTTACCAAAGAGGCATCGACAATGGGGTGAGCAGCCTTAGAATATTACATTCTAATGCAGAAATTGTCCAACTGGAACCGAATATTTCCCCCGATGCTATTGGCGCTCTTTATGCACCAACGGCGGGTATTACATGCCCCTATGAATTAACAGTTGCAGCCGCAGAAAATGCTGTTGAAAATGGCGCAGAACTAAAGCTTGAAACTCGGGTAAGCGGAGTAAAGTATGAAAATGACTTGTTCCATATTGAAACAAATAGGGGGACGGTTCTCTCAAAATATGTCGTGAATGCGGCAGGCCTTTATTCGGATACTGTAGCACAAATGGCAGGGGACGATATTTTCAGCATTATGCCCAGAAAGGGCGAGTACATGCTTCTTGATAAAAGACAAGGAAACATTGTGAACACGGTGATTTTTCAAGTACCAACCGCATCAGGCAAAGGAATACTTGTTTCGCCCACAGTCGATGGCAATCTTCTTACTGGTCCAACGGCATCGGATATTGTAGATAAGGAAGATTTGTCTACAACCACCGCAGGTATGAATGAAGTAATCAAAGGTGCCTTAAAATCTGTACCCACAATAAACACCCGGCAGGTAATCACTTCATTTGCGGGCTTAAGGGCTGTGCCATCTACAGGTGATTTCATTATACGGTATTCCACTAACAACAAGAAATTTTTACACGTAGCAGGGATAGAATCCCCGGGCTTAACAGCTGCGCCAGCTATTGCAGAATATGTGGCTGAGCTGCTGGAAAAGGCAGGCCTGGAATTCACAGCCAAAAGCATTTACAAAATAGAACGAAAAGCTATTAAGAAATTTAGCGAAGCATCTGACAATGAAAAAATGAAATTGATTAAAAGCAATAGGCTTTATGGCAATGTAATATGCCGCTGCGAAACAGTTACAGAGGCTGAAATAGTTGAAGCCATAAGGAGACCTGCGGGCGCAACTAATTTGGATGCGATTAAACGCAGGACAAGAGCGGGAATGGGACGCTGTCAGGGAGGATTCTGTACACCACGAATCATAGAGATTCTTGCCCGTGAATTAGCTGTACCAATAGAAAGTATCACCAAAAACGAAAAAAACTCTCTGCTTCTAAAAGGTAGAACAAAGGAGGTTGAATAAATTGAAAGAAGTCGACCTTGTTATAATCGGTGGTGGACCGGCAGGAATGGCTGCCGCTGTTGAAGCCGCACGCAATGGCGTGAAGGATGTGCTTATTTTGGAACGCGATCATGCTCTGGGTGGCATATTGCCTCAATGCGTTCATAACGGTTTTGGGCTGCACCTGTTTGGAGAAGAGCTGACAGGGCCTGAATATGCAGAAAGGTTTATCAAACAAGTAACTGAGTCGAATATCGATGTCAAATTGAACACAATGGTACTTGATATTACCCAAAACAAGATTGTCACCGCAGTAAACAGCCAGGATGGCCTTATGAAAATTAAAGCCGGTGCGATTGTATTAGCAATGGGCTGTAGGGAGAGAACGCGTGGAGCGCTGAATATCCCGGGGACTCGTCCTTCCGGCATTTATACCGCAGGTACTGCACAGCGGCTTGTTAATATAGAAGGTTACATACCCGGCAAGAAGGTAGTCATACTCGGGTCTGGAGACATCGGTCTAATTATGGCAAGAAGAATGACGTTGGAAGGTGCAGAGGTTAAAATGGTATGCGAGCTCATGCCTTATCCCGGAGGCTTGAACAGAAATATTGTTCAATGTCTTGAAGATTTCAATATTCCCCTCCGACTGGGCCATACTGTGGTCAATGTCCACGGGAAAGAAAGACTGGAAGGAGTTACTATTGCAAAGGTGGATGAGAAGGGCAAAGCAATCCCTGATAGCTTTGAATTTGTCGAATGCGATACGCTTTTGCTGTCCGTCGGCCTGATACCGGAAAATGAAATATCAAAAGATGCCTCAATTAATATCGACGATACAACAGCGGGGCCGGTTGTCAATGAATGTGCCGAGACTTCTACAGAGGGAATATTTGCATGCGGAAATGTGGTATATGTACACGACCTGGTGGACAATGTGACAAATAATAGCTATATAGCAGGCAGGAATGCAGCCAGGTATCTTAGCAGGAAGGCAGATGAAGCAACAAAGGAAATCATCCATATGCTACGGGTTAAACCAGGGCATGGAGTTAGGTGTGTAGTACCCCAACTGGTTCAAAGTAATAGTCATGAGGATGTTAAGCTGTTCTTTAGAGTAGATGGTATCTATCGAGATATTATGCTTGAAGTCAAAGCAGGTGATCAGACTATAAAGTCTGCAAAGAGGAAAATCACAACACCAGGAGAAATGGAAAGCATTATTCTTCCAAAAGAGTCACTGGAAAATATTGAATCAAACGAGATTGAAGTATGCTTATCATCGCATAAAGGGCATTTTGCGATGTAGCCTGTTTTGGGTTCCGCAGTACAATATATTGCGGTTTAAGGTTGCATCGTAAAAGCCTTGCCTAAATGAAAGGGGGATCTATAATGGCAAAGAATACAGAGTTAACGTGTATTGTATGTCCTCTTGGTTGTAAAATTTCAGTTTCCCAAGAAGACGACGGCAGTATTATCGGGATTAAGGGGTATAACTGCAAGCGAGGCCTTAGCTATGCGCAAACGGAGTGTCTAAATCCGGAAAGAGTCATCACCACTACCGTCAGAACGAAAGACGGCCAGATGCCGCTTGTACCTGTAAAGACCGACAAGCCAGTTCCAAAAATGCTGATTATGAAATGTATGAGGATTATAAATGAAATTGAGGTAAAGGCGCCTGTTAAGGTTGGAGACACCATTTTGGAAGACATCCTTGAAACAGGCGCAAATCTGGTTGCTACCGGTAACGCAATATGAGGGTCAACATGCGGGGGACTGCCCCCCGCATTGCCCCTGCATTCTCAAATAGTCAGCTATAAACTTTTAACATAGTCAGCGATTGCTTTACCAGCTAAAGCGCCCTGACCAACCGCAACTGAGATCTGCTTGAAACTGCTGGCACAGTCTCCTGCTGCAAAAAGGCCTTCAAGATTTGTCTGCTGATTACTGTCGGTTATTACAGTGTTACCATCTGCCAGCACACCAAGCTTTCGCGCAAAATCTATGCTCGAGGCGCTTTCATATGCCACAAATACCCCATCGATTTCCTCACTCGTACCATCGGTAAAATGGATTCTCTGCAAAAACTCCGCTCCATCAAGCTTAGATATCTGCCGGGTCTCAATTCTAAAATGTCTTACTTCATCAACGTATTTACTGCTTAATTCCAATGTTTTGTTGTTGGTGAAAATAGTAATATCCTTTGTAAACGTCAGCAGTTCAATCGCTTCGCTTACCGCAAAATCCTTGTGTCCTAAAACACCAACCTTCAGATTATTATAGAAAAAGCCATCACATGTAGAACAATAGCTGACGCCCTTTCCCTCGAATTTAACCAGATTTTCAATCCTTATTGTCTTATTCGGCAACCCGGTAGCAAGCAATAACGCTTTGCCAAGGTATTGCCCTTCAGCTGTAGTTACGTTGAAATAATCCTCTTTATCAATCGAAATAACCTCACCATCAACAAGCTCTGCCCCGAGCCGCTTTACCTGTTGCTCTCCACTTGCCAGCAAATGCTCACCGCTGACAGTTTCAGAAAAACCAAAGTAGTTGTCAATTTTGTCGGCCTTCATCAACCTGCCGTCATTCTTCCCGATAATGAGAGTTTTCAGATTGAACCTTACTGTATAAAGGGCTGCTGATAAGCCCGCAGGTCCCTTGCCTATAATAATAACGTCATACATGGCGAAAATCCTTTCATATGTAGTCTTTTGTCGATTATCCAAACATCGGATAAATCAATATTCTATGCCTAGTCACTTATGTAATACCTTACCATAGTATTAATAGTATACACTTATTCAATAATACGCAAACAAAAAAATCAAATGCAAGTTGTAACAACAATCGGCTAGTTTTCATATTATGTCAATAAGGAAGAAAGTATTAGCTTTGGAGAATGGTTACCCTGCGAGGAGGGATAATATGTCAAACAAGGAATATTACTATAGGACAAACGACTGTACGCTCCTTTTCTTTATTTTAGTTTTTTTGCTGCTTTTTTACGATAATAGCGCCATCGGTTTACTAAGAACCGGAAGGCATTGTGTAAATACATGCCGTTCAGATGACTCGCTCCTTTTCTTTATTCTGGTATTCTTAAAGCTATTTTATCGCTGAATAAGCTTGCAACTGCCAGGTGAACGCAGTAAAGCGCAATAAGACTTAAGAAAAGTAAACTTCAAAATATTCACAGTAACATTTATATGACAGCCTTCATAGAATATAAATAGAATATATTGATATCCATATTGCCGGAGGCTGTCCTATGGCTTTTTCTGATAATTTGTCCGAGGTTGTAAGAAAAGTTTATGACGAAGGGCTCGATGAGGTCCTGGTTTTTGCGATTATTTTTGTCATCATCCTCATATCCGGGAAGGAGTCTGACGATGGAGGTAACTTGGGCATTGTGCCAATCGTTGTTATCGCTGCATTTCTTTTGATTTTTTACCTTATGTATAGAACGGAAGATGGTCAGCCTTATTAGCTGTCTATGCAATCAATTTTGTTTCACTAAATACTTTTATGGAGGTAACTTTATGCCAAACAATCTCAATAAAAAATTATCGGAACTAATAGGAAAAATGGATGATAAGGTGCTGCAGGCAAAGATTAATGCCGCTGTTGAAATGCTTAGGAGCGGCGATACGGATGATTTAGCAAAGAAGCTCAATAAAGTAAATAAAAACGAAATAGTATCAAAGCTCAATGGAATCGATGAAAGTCGGCTTAAAGAATTAAACCTAAACAAAGCGGATTTACGTCAAAAGATGAGCAACATAGACTTGGATGCAGTCAAAAAAATGCTTGGAGACAATGGACCTGAGATTATTGACAAAATTAAAGACATTATTAAATAAAATATGAATATATTATTAGTGCCTGGGGTTTGGAGGGATTAAACAATGAATGACGATCTTGGCAAAAAAGTCCAACAAATTGCACAAGTTCTAAATCAAGAGGAACTGCCCGATAACGTAAAGGAGCTTGTAGCCTTACTGGCATCATCCCTGGGCAAAAAGACAGACCGGGGGGACGGTTCTCCCGAAGTGGAGGTAGTGGAAGTGGGGGACAGTTCTCAACAAAACCCTTATTCCGATGCCAGCAACAATGAGAAATCAATAATCCACGATTCAGATGTTAACTCAGATGTGTTGAATGTCACCAGAAAGGCTATTGGTCGATTTAATTCGGCAACCGATCCACGTATAAATTTGCTGCAAGCGATAAAGCCATTTATGAATAACAACAGACAAAACAAAATCAGCAACTGTATCCAGATCTTACAGCTAGCCGGTCTAAGTAGATTGCTTAATGAACATGAGAAATAGGAGAGGTGACCTGGATGCCTTATAAAAGGCCAATACCCGGTTCGAAAAAATTCATAACACCATCCTACAATCCGTTCCCCTCCTATTCAATGAATTTCAGTGGGGTCCCTTTGCACAAGGAAAAGAATTTCTTTGGAATTCCACTCCCAAATGAGAAGGAAGTACCATATAAAAGCAGCATAAATACTGGCATAAAAATACCATCTCCATTATCCGGTATTATCCGCTTCATACAAAAAAACATCAAAATTGAAGAAATCATTCTAATCGGGCTAATTATTCTCCTGCTTGACGAAGCCTTTGAAGATGATCTTCTGCTTATAGCTCTTGTCTATATTTTGCTTTTCTGAATAAATTTGATTTAAATACAAAAAATATAAGAAGCCCTGTAAATGGCAAAATGATTTTTTGCAGCTGTATTAATATTGCAAAGGAGAAAAAAATAACAATGCAAAAGAAATCTATTTTACTAATTATAACGACTATTCTTATTACACTTGCTCTTCTTTTTTATATGTATTTGTCAAACACACCCGATTATAGCATTACCACCCTTTCAGGATATGGCTCTACTGGTGAGGAGGTTTATAAAATTCAGTCTCGACTGTTATCCTGGGGCTATTATAGAGGAGATGTTGACGGTCAATATGGGTATTTGACTTATAGTGCAGTTAGGGATTTCCAGGCAAAGAACGGACTTATGGTGGATGGCATAGCCGGTCCCCAAACGCTTGAGGCTCTAGGACTGCCAACAGGTGTGCAGCAAACAGGCAATAAAGGCGGAGGGGCTGAAACGGGCAGTAGTGGCGGAGGTACAGAAACAGACACCGGTGATATGTATCTTCTGGCACGATTAATCCATGGCGAAGCCCGTGGCGAACCTTATGAAGGCATGGTTGCAGTTGGGGCAGTTGTCCTCAACAGAACCAGGGATTCAAGATTTCCAAGCACAATATCCGGGGTGATATATCAGCCTGGAGCCTTCGATGTTGTCGATGATGGGCAAATCAATATGGCACCTGATACCAATTCAATTAATGCCGCCAGGGACGCGCTAAATGGATGGGATCCCTCCTACGGATGTGTATACTATTACAATCCTGATACTGCAACAAGCTCATGGATCTGGACAAGACAAATTGTCATAGCCATAGGAAGCCATAATTTTGCAATGTGAAAACTCGAGAACATAAGGGGACGGTTCTCCGCAATTAATTGAATTGAGATGATAATCCAAAATTAGCATCGGTAAATTGCAAGGCAGAGATCGTAGTGAAAAGATTGAGAACTGTCCCCCTAGTAGAGATCGTAGTGAAAAAATTGAGAACTGTCCCCTTAGTAGGAGAACTGTCCCCCTAGTTGCCCCCCTACATAGAGCTTTTATAAGAACGAACCAAATAAATTGCAAGAGTTGTAAAGAAAGCGGTCGCGAATATCCAACCTGTAACATAGCGCAACGCCTGGCTATCGGATAAGTAGATTGAATAAATTACAATGGCAAAGACAATATCAAAAATTAGCAGTCCCAAAACCAGGCTCCAGAATTTGCTGTCTGCTATTGCTTTTCCGGTTCTAAACGGCTTCTTCGCACCTGTAGATGCTGCGATATACCCCATATAGATGTAGATCATAAAAAATGACAGACACATGAAAAAGACACCTATGGTCACAATGTCTAAGAAAATAGCCGCAACAAGTAAATCAGGCTTTGTTGTCATCGCCGCTCTTGTAACAATAATAGCCGGGACAGATGCAATCAACAGAAAAATAGTGAGCAATAAAAACGCTAATGCAGTTATTAACGCCATACAGAAAAACCTGAAAAAATACTTTCTAATACCCTCCGTAAACAGCCCTTTTTTGCGTTCGCCATTTTCAATACCGTCCCCCACTATAAGCAAAAAGCCCGGCAGCAGAAGACCAACAGCTATAGAGCCTATCACTGCCAGCGCAGCAAGCGATATGAGTATTACCGGGATGTTCCCCGGATCTGTCATTATATGTACCATAGAGAGAATACTGTCAAAAAACCCTCCACCTGCCATGTTGATTACCCCGATAATCATCGCCATAAGCGGAATAAATACATTGAAAACAGCTACCCCCAACATAAGTAATCCAATTATAATTAAAATTAGCGGTTGCTTAACCACAGCCTGCATTGTTGTCTTAAGAATATTCATACATATCCTTCTTTCGCTATAATTCTTTCGTAGTATTAGCCATACTCACAAGGCAAATCAAGCTTCCTTGGCCAGCCCCGGTTCGCCGTGCTAACACTGGACCCCCATCATATTTGCTATGCCCAAACCCTCAAGCGCCTCTCATGCTCAGGCTAATTCTCTTCTTGGCAGCATCCACCGATAACACCTTAACTTTAACAATATCCCCCACAGACACTACATCCATCGGGTTTTTAACAAATTTATCAGCCAGTTGAGAAATATGCACGAGGCCATCCTGATGCACTCCAATATCGACAAACGCTCCAAAATCCGCCACATTCCTCACTGTCCCGGTCAATACCATACCGGGCTTCAGGTCTGCAATGTCCAACACATCAGTCTGCAAAATTGGTTTTGGCAATTCGTCTCTGGGGTCAAGACCCGGCTTCATCAGCTCACTAATAATATCACGCAGCGTCGGAACCCCCACGCCTATTACCGCCGCAATATCTCCTATCCCACGTTTCTCTACTTCCTTGGGCAGGTCTGCCAATTTTCTGTCCTGAACATCATCAAGCTTGTAGCCCAGTATTTCCAACAGCTTCTCCGTAGCCGAGTATGCCTCAGGATGTACCGCAGTATTATCCAGTATGCTTTTCCCTTCCCGAATTCTTAAAAAACCGGCACACTGCTCAAATGTTTTATTACCCAGCTTTTTGACCTTCTTTAATTCCTGCCTGCTCTTGAAGCGTCCGTTACTTTCCCTGTATTCCACAATGTTTTTTGCAACGGCTGAGCTTACTCCGGAGACAAAGGAAAGCAATGAGGGCGAAGCAGTATTGAGATCAACACCTACGCTGTTGACGCAATCCTCAACTACACCTCCAAGGGTCTCACCCAATCTCTTTTGGTTCATGTCATGCTGATATTGCCCGACACCTATCGCTTTCGGGTCAATTTTCACCAACTCTGCCAATGGATCCTGAAGCCGTCTGGCAATAGAAACCGCGCTCCTGAGCGAAACATCGAATTCCGGGAATTCTTCCGCGCCCAACTTTGAAGCCGAATATACGGACGCGCCGGCTTCGCTTACTACCATATAATAGACCTTTCTGGAAGCATTCTTCAGCACATCGGCAATAAAAATCTCTGACTCCCTTGATGCCGTACCATTCCCGATTGATATTATGTCGACCTTAAACTTTTCAATCAACTTCAGAATAACCTTCTCTGATTCCTCCACCTTGCTTTGTGGCGGCGTTGGATAAATAACAGTCGTTGCCAGAACCTTACCCGTATCGTCTACAACTGCAATCTTGCAGCCTGTGCGGTATGCAGGATCCAACCCCAGTACCACTCTGCCCTTCACCGGCGGCTGTAGCAGAAGGTTTCTCAAATTCTCAGCAAACACCTTCATAGCCTGCTCTCCCGCCATCTCAGTCAATTCATTTCTTACTTCATTTTCTATTGAAGGCGAAATGAGGCGTTTATAAGAGTCTTCAATCGCACTCTCAACATATTGGGATGTAATAGATCGATTTTTCTTAACATGCCTTGCCTTCAGATACTCGACAACCAGTTCTTCCGGCATTTCAATATGAACCTGTAGAAATGCTTCCTTCTCGCCTCTATTGATAGCCAATATTCTGTGCTTTGCTATCTTCAAAACAGGCTCCCTGAAATTATAATACATCCTGTATACGGAGTCCTCTTCCTTCGCCGCCTTGGACACCATTGTGCCGTGCTTAAAGAACATATCTCTGATAGCTTTTCTGTTTTCCGCACTATCGGATACTTCCTCTGCGATAATATCCATCGCCCCGGCAAGCGCTTCGTCTGTGCCACCTACCCCCTTTTCAACATCAACAAAGGGTAAGGCGGTTTCATGAATATCACCCTT
>CAYOKA010000077.1:0-10148 GCA_964404395.1 uncultured Oscillospiraceae bacterium
TTTTATTCTTCCTTGTCCCAAATTATTTGTTCAACTTATCTAGCTTCCAAACAGAATTTTCAGCGGAATAATTGCCGCACCTAAGGTGGATGATTTCTCTCCCATTTCCGACATTGCTATCTCTACGTTTCCAGCAGGACGCTTCAAGGCTTTACGATCAATAACACGCCTAAGTGTATCCATCACGAGATCTCCGTATACAACAAAATCCTTACCCAAAACAATTTTTGAGGGATTGAGCGTATTCACCAGAAATGATAAGGCAATTCCAATGTAACCGGCAGCCTCGTTCAGCAAGTCTCTTGCTACTTCATCCTCCGCCCTGGCAGCTTTTACAATGTGACTGAGACGAATTTCATTCACACTCTCAATCCCGCTAAGCTGTGATTTAGCGCCCTTCATTACCATACCTCTTGCCTTCTCCACAATCCTGCCTGTAGATGCGATTGTCTCGAGACAACCCAGGTTACCGCATCCGCACCGCAATCCGCTCTCGTCCACTACGATATGTCCAACCTCTCCTGCACTACCGCCCGTTCCCCTGTAAAGCCTTCCTCCTGTGAAAATTCCTGCACCTATACCTGACTTTATATTGACACATATGAAATTATCAACATTCTGACACGCACCAATCCAGTTTTCGCAAATAGCAGAAGCCATTGCCTCGTTTTCGATATAAACAGGAAGGTTCATCTCATCCTTTAGCATGCCTCCAAAGTCTGCATCTTCCCAGCCCAGGTTTGGCGCCAGCACCACACGACGTGTTTCGGCGTCCACCATGCCCGGTACTGAAATGCCAATACCAAGCAGCTTATCAGTTCGTAAGCGGCGATTTTTCAAGAGGCCTTTAATTTCTTTTGCAGCTATTGATGCTGCTACGGTCGGCGTGTTTTCAGTCAGTAGTGAGGTCCATTCCAACACAACCCTTCCCGTGATATCCATCAAAATGAAGGACACGCTGTCCACATCCACATCGAGTCCTATAGAGTAAAAGGAGTCCTTTCTCAACTCCAGCATTACCGGTCTCCTTCCACCCTTGGACTCTCCTGTGCCGCTTTCACATATATAACCTTTTTCAATGAGCGAAGAAACAATTCCGCCTGCCGCAGTGGCGGATAGTCCCGTTGCCTTAGAAATATCAGCTCTTGACAGGTTTTTCTCAACACGTATCAGATTAAGAATATATGTCTCATTATAAGCCTTGAGAAACTTACTGTTGCCGGTTTTAGCCTTTGTCATGTCCTAATCCCCATAGATACTATTCATAATCGCAGATAGATCTTTGAAATCCTTTTTAAGAGACCTGTAAAGCTGTCCATATAAGCCGTATAGCTTGGAATACATATCGTATGCCTTCATATCAGGCTCTTGGACATTCTTTACCTTGATAGCTGTATCGCAAGCCTGTGCAACACTACTGTAAACACCGGTACCGACACCGGCCAGCAAAGCAACACCCAGTGCCGGGCCTTCACTGGAATTTATTGTAGTGATAGGCGTCCCGAATACATCTGCCTGCATCTGCTTCCACAGCTTACTTTTGCCGCCGCCGCCGGATGCCCTGACCTCGCTGACATTGACGCCCATCTCCATGATGATTTCCATACAATCCTTAAGACTGAAAGTAACGCCTTCCATGACAGCACGAATCAAATCTCTTTTCTTGTGGAGTGTAGAAAGCCCGAAAAACACACCCTTTGCATCAGCATCCAAAATAGGTGTTCTCTCCCCTATAAGATAAGGCAGGTATATCAAGCCATTGCTGCCGGGTAGGACCCTTTCTGCTTCTTGATCCATCAATACATAGGGATCAACATCCATTTGCTCTGCCGTAGCCATTTCAGCATTGCACAAAATATCTCTGAACCATTTCAATGAAAAGCCTGCAGCTTGAGTCACACCCATCACATGCCATGTGTTGGGAACAGCGTGACAGAATGTTTGAACTCTACCCTTTGGATCGATGCTAATTTTATCGAGGTAGGCAAATACGACTCCCGAGGTGCCTATGGTCGAAGATACAACACCCGGCTTTACTATACCGTTTCCAACTGCGCCTGCCGCCTGGTCCCCGCCTCCTCCGACTACCGGTGTGCCCTCACGCAACCCCGTAAGTGCTGCCGCAGCGCTGTTGACCTTTCCGCTGACCTCCTGTGACTCATAAAGGTCGGCAAGCATATTCTTGTCGATTTCCAGCTTTGACAATACTTCATCACTCCAGCACCTGCCCGGAATATCCATCAACTGCATTCCGCTGGCATCCGATACCTCAGTGGCAAATTCACCTGTCAGTCTGAACCTTATATAGTCCTTGGGAAGCAATATCTTCCTTGCCTTTTCGTATATTGCCGGCTCATTATTCTTCACCCACATGATCTTTGATGCGGTGAAGCCCACAAGCGCAGGATTCGCGGTAATCTCAATCAATCTCTCCGCGCCGATTATAGAAGTAATCTGCTCACATTCCTTAGTCGTTCTTTGGTCACACCAGAGGATGGAAGGTCTGAGTACCTTGTTATCCGCATCCAACAGCACAAGCCCGTGCATTTGCCCCGATAACCCGATACCACTAATATCTGCTGCCTTAACACCGCTCTTTGCAAGCACGCTGCGTATACCGCCAACGGTTGCCTGCCACCAATCCTCCGGATCCTGCTCGGCCCAGCCGACATGAGGCTGATAAAGCGGATACTCTTCCAATGCACTGGAAATGGTGTTTCCCGCTTCATCAAAAAGAACAGTCTTTGTACCAGAGGTTCCGATATCAATTCCTAATAAATATGCCATACGATTCCCTCCTAACTTTGACTTTGTAATATTATATTATTAAGTATACTGTTTCATTACGAATTATACAACAATTTTCAGGAAATATTCCTTGAATTTTGCTGCAATAAATAAACAAAAGCCTTTACTAGAAGCCGCTGCCTCCGATAAACTCCCTGAGGATTGAGTTTGAAGGTACATCCTTGCAGTCCAATGGTAGAAAATAGCTGAGGAACTCAATAAGACGCCTCGCTTCCGAATAGTGCACCGTGCTTTTGTCAATTTCATTAAGCAAGGGCTCCGCATATGGTTTTAGTACGCTGAGCTCATACATAAGAGCGGAATTAAACATCACATCGGCACTCTCCTGAAAGGGAAAGATGTTCTTATCCTCGCCGCGTCTGACGGAAGGCCACCATTTAAGAGTAGATAGAGCATTGCTCCCTCTAAACTGGTGGTCTCTTACAATGCGTCTGAGGATTCTGTTGTCGGTAGTCGGTATTCTATTATGATCATCGATATTCATGGATGTCAGCGCACTGACATATATTTTAAACTTCAGCTGTCCGGGTATCTCATATGTGAGCTTTTCATTCAAGCCATGTATCCCTTCAATAACAAGAATATTGTCATCATCTATCTGCAATTTTCTACCCACGGGCTCCCTGTTACCGGTGTGGAAGTTGAACATTGGTACCTCTACCTCTTCCCCACGGATCAGCTGATTCAGCTGCTTATTGAATAGCTTCACATCAACCGCTTCCAGCGCTTCAAAATCATATTCCCCGAATTCATCCCTCGGCGTATCTTCACGATTTACAAAATAATCATCCAATGAAATAGTAACAGGCTTGACACCGTTTACGCGCAGCTGTATTGAAAGCCTTTTGGCAAAGGTGGTCTTGCCGGAGGATGAGGGGCCTGATATCAGAATGATCCGCTTTGGATGATCACTGCAGCAAATCATGTCCGCAATACTTGCCAGCTTCTTCTCGTGAAGCGCTTCTGAGATCCTGATATTTTCAGTAGATTTGCCCTTGATTATCAAATCATTCAAGGCTCCGACATTTTCAACCTCCAGTATACGCCCCCATTTTTTGAATTCCAGATAAATATTGAACTGCTTCTCCTGCTCCACATATTCGGGAAGAGTCTGCGGAGAAGATTTGAGCGGGAAGCGTATGATTAGTCCGCCCAAATGATATCTCAGTCCGAAAACCTTAATGTATCCGGTATTGGGAGCCATGTAGCCATAGAAATAGTCGTCCATACCATCGCAATTATATATAGTCACCAGGCTTTTCTTCCTGTGCTCCACGGTGTGGTATCTGTCCATTCTCCCCGAAGATTTAAACAGCTCCTCCGCTTCCTCCAGTGGAATTTCTCTCTTCTCAAAGGGCACAGCCATTTTCACAATCTCATGCATCCTGGCCTCTATCCGTTCAACTTCAAAAGGCTCCAGTTCTTTTTCTCCTGTGATTTCACAATACAAGCCTTTGCTGACTGCATGGCTTATTATAACGCGCCTTTCAGGATAAAGATCGTAGGCTGCCTTCATAAATATAAAATATAGACTTCTCCTATATATTCTCATGCCGTCTTCTTCATTAAGGTCGATAAAATCAACCTCACAATCCCTTTTCAGCCTATAGCTCAGTTCCTTTATGTCATTATCCACCCTTGCTGCTATAATAGACTGACTGTGAGTCTTACCGTAATCCTGCGATAATTGAAGCAGCGTGGTTCCGGTTTCCATAAGCACTTCTTGAGTTTTATCGATAGTAATCCTGACCTTTTTGTTTGTGTCTTTCATTTGTTTTCACCTCACTTTTGGTTAATACTATACATGAACCTCTCAGATACCGTTGGCACACCTGGACTGAACAGTCACTATAGTCTATTATAATATAATTGTAGAGTATTTGACAGGAAGCTTAGAAATAAGTTAATATGAGATGCAAAAAATAATTCAGCATAGAAGGAAGACTAAATAGATGTCTGAGATAAAAGATAAAATACAGCAGGAAATACAACGCAGGAAAACCTTTGCAATTATATCGCATCCTGATGCAGGCAAAACTACACTTACAGAAAAGCTGCTGCTTTACGGAGGCGCCATCAGGCTTGCCGGTACCGTAAAGGCAAGAAAAGCCGGCAGCTATGCAGTTTCGGACTGGATGGAAATCGAGAAGCAGAGAGGTATCTCCGTAACCTCAAGTGTAATGCAATTCGAGTATAGCGGTCATTTCATAAACATACTTGATACCCCCGGGCATCAGGACTTCAGTGAGGATACATACCGCACGCTGGTTGCCGCAGATAGTGCAGTCATGCTTATTGACGGTGCAAAAGGTGTGGAGGCTCAGACAATAAAGCTCTTTCATGTATGTAAAATGCGCGGCATACCGATTTTTACCTTTATTAACAAAATGGACAGGGCCAGCAAGGATCCCTTTGAGCTGATGGAGGAAATCGAAAATGTCCTTGGTATACGCTCCTACCCGATGAACTGGCCAATCGGCACCGATGGTGATTTCAAGGGTGTCTACAACAGGGAGCTTGAGCAGATCGAGCTTTTCGAAGGTGGCCGGCATGGCCGTTCAGAGGTGAATTCCATTAAGGGAAGAGTTGATGATGGTGTGTTTGCCGATCTACTGGGAACCCATTATCACGATAAGCTATGTGATGATATTGAGCTTCTTGATCTTGCCGGAGATGAATTCTCTATGGAAAAAATCAGAAAGGGAGAGCTGACACCGATGTTTTTCGGAAGTGCCATGACGAATTTTGGAGTACAGCCATTTTTAGAGGAATTCATCAGGCTTGCCCCTTCTCCGGGGTTCAGAAGCACAACGGACGCGGAAATCGATCCGGAATCGGAAAGCTTCTCAGCCCTTGTATTTAAAATTCAGGCCAACATGAATCCTGCCCACAGAGATAGAATTGCATTCATTCGCATCTGTTCAGGTCGCTTTAAAAGAGGCATGCAGGTCTACCATGTCCAAGGCGGCAAGGAAGTCAAGCTGACACAGCCCCAGCAGTTTATGGCACAGGATCGAGCTATCGTTGAAGAAGCTTACCCCGGCGATATTCTTGGTATTTTTGATCCCGGCATCTTCAAAATAGGCGATACCTTATGTGAAGGAACAGAGCGATTTAAGTTTGATGGAATACCGGTATTCCCGGCAGAGCATTTTGCCCGGATTTCTCCTAAAGACTCCATGAAAAGAAAGCAATTCATAAAGGGCATAGACCAGCTTTCCGAGGAAGGCGCAATCCAACTTTTTAAACAGCCGAATACAGGTATGGAGTCCGTTATTGCCGGCGCAGTAGGCGAGCTTCAGTTTGAAGTGCTCGAGCACAGACTGAAGCATGAGTATGGAGTAGATCTACGGCTACATCGTCTATCCTTCAGGTTTGCCAGATGGCTTTCCTCTGAGGTGGAAGACCTCGATAAGATTAATCTGGCAAGCTCAACGATGATTGTTGAGGACAACAATGGCCGCCTGGTTTTGTTGTTTGAAAATGACTGGAGCATCCGTTGGGCTCTTGAACGTAACAAAGGCCTATCACTGGAAGAAATTCCTGCAGAAAAGTAAAGAATAGTGTATAATATAGTTGTTTATACAAAATAGTGTAAATTAGCTTTTTTTTTGCATGTGAAAGGGAAAACGAAGCAAGGTGGTAGTGGTATGGGTTTGGTCATGCACAAAAATGGGAATTATTCTGTAGAAAAGGACAGATTTGTGGCACTTGAAGGCTCAGAGCCGGAAGCAATGGTTTTGTTGCTGCAAGGCAAGCTCGACGCTTACATTACTCCCCCGGGAAAGACGCCCCCTTCAGTTTTTGGGGATTTGTCACAAAAAAGCTACAGATTATTTGAGATGGATCAAAATATCTTTATATGCATCAACGATTTGCTGCAAACAGGAGTTAGCAGCCTTACCCTTGCATCAGCAACCGACTGTAGCTTATACGCCTATGAAGCAAGCGATACTCAGACTCTGATGAACTTCATCCATAGCCAAAAGGATTACGGAGCATATATCATTAATTCTATCTGCGGTCTCATTAACAGTACATATCTGGCCATTAGGAATATACATTCCTATTGCATTATGATTGAAAGCCTCTGCAACAATTTATCTGTCTATTACTCCGCTCTTGAGGAGCGATATTTTGACCCAATTGACTGCGAAATATCCCGCAAAGGTACAGCCCTTTTGGCCAATCGGAGGGAAAATGATGCAATAGTTCCTGTTTATTTCATTAAGCAGTTCATTGAGGCTGAAAGCATTGATATGACTGAAGCTTCATCGGAGGTATTGAAATTACAGGAGCGTACCGCGTATTATACCCATCTGCTTAATGTCCCCTCCGAGCCTAGAAAGGCTTTTTTCGCCGCAGATCAATATATAACCGAAAAGCATATTATGGGTGCCTCTGAATGCCTTAAGCATGTATTCGATATGCTTAGCCGGACTGTCGAACGTCTGGAGAATGCCTATGCTATGTTATATGATGATGGTGATGATAACGCCTATAAGGCATACCTCAAAGCAGTGGTCGCCATGAATGATAAAGGCTTGGACTATACCCCGGCTCTGGATGCTGCCACATATATTATCGAAAAGATGAAAGATATATCCGCATATGTCGAATTCGAATATAGGCATAATATTGGAATAGATTTTGAATATCTGGAGCACTCTCACAATGGCTTTATAGCATCGCTTGTCGAGCAGACAGCCGCTGGCGGCAGCACTTCCTTGTCAGCAGATATCAGCAGGAAGCATGTTCTGCCTGAGGAGTTGATTGACAGTGCGGTAAAGATACTTGAGTTTTCATGCATCCCTGAGGATGAAGTTATCAGCTTTATGATGAATCTTACTGCATTTCGCAACCTCAAGGACCGCCTGTCCTCCGATGTATCCGCCAGAACAATCCGTAACGCTATCACAGAACAATTTTTCCGCATCTATCAGCAAGTGTTTAGGAGAGCTATCCATACAAAAGATCAATCAAGGCTAATTAAAATGTTTCTTTCATATGGTTACATGGATGAGAAGCTCCTGGATTACGATCAGATCATGGCAATCTACAAGCTCGCCGGCATGGGCTATGATACCGGTATCGCAAATGTGTACTATATGGATGAATGGCTGGAAAAAATCTATACTATAGAAAAAGAACCCTCTATAAACAACCTGGGGCAAGATTACCATGATACGTTCCGTGAATTGAAGAAGCGCGGTAAGTTAACCGATCAGGACAAGCGAGTCTATAATAATGATATTGAAGGACGGCTTTCCTTTGAGATAGCTCATATGCTCCAGCCGAACCATAAGATATGTCATGGACAAATAGCCTATTACTTTCCCTTACTACACAAGGACATGGCACCTCATGATCCAATCCGTTCTGTAGTCACCCCGGAGGTTATATGTGAGAAGCTGGGTAAAATCCTCGAAATAGATTATTCCGCATTTCACAGAGAAATATATTACAAGAATACCTCAGGCACTATAGAAAAGGAAATGGTAATGATACAGGTGATACCGGAATTTATCCTCGTTCCTGTTTATGGCACCCGGGCATTGATGTTGCAGGAAATCTCAGGAAAGCGCAGAAACAGCCCGGGAAGATTTGTTTTACCTGTGTTTACAGATGAAAACCTTGATGATATGTTGCTTAATCTTGTGGGAAATTTTAGATGGGAGCTATGCAGAACAATGATGGGATCGGCTTGGAATAATGTTGCCCAGAGCTCTCTTACATCCGAATACGCCGACTACATCCAGTTTTACCGAAAAAACCGCGATCTTACGGCGGATGCAAGGGATAAAATAAAATCCTTAACCGCTAGATACCACAATAGGCTTCGCGACATATTTACCTCTGACTATAAAATATGGATCAGGAACGAATCAAGGGGCAACCCCCGTTTGAATAAGGTTGCCAGGAGCATTTTTTTCAAGTTCTGCCCATTCTCAAGAGAGATTAGAAATCACTTGGAAAACCAGCCTATCTATACGGATTTAATCAAGCAAATAAATTCCCAAAAAGCAAGGCATACCAAAGAATTGGAAAGCCGTTATAAGCATTACCTTAAGGCAAATAGCACTTTGGATCCTGTATTGATGGGCAATCTGAAGTATTATCGAGATATGTGATTTAGATATTCAGTCGGTAATCACCTGGCTCTTGGTATCAATTTCTGGTAGCTTTCATTCAGTTTGGTAAGGTACTCCTCAAAGGCTTGTCTTGTGGAAACATCATAATTTGTAAGCCTCAACCCGTATTCATAGTGGTCATCCAGACTATTTTTCCATATAACCTGTCCACTGAAATAAAACATAGAGCGGTCGGTAATCAGGTCGATATCAATTAATTCCTCCAATTCAAGATCTGCCTGGGATACTACACCCATCCCATATAGACTTATGTTCCTAACTACAAAATGAAGACGTTTGCCGGAAAACTTTCTGCGTACGCTCACTGCCAGCGATACAGGATATCTCTCAAATATACGTCGTTCTTCCTCCGCCTCTTTTGCACGCAGACGACCGGTAACAAGGCAGTTCTGACCGTCTATGTCAGAAATATCAGTTGAAATCGTCTCCAATCCTTTATCTCTTGCAACCAGCAGAACCACCGGGTCATGTATTTGTAACATATCTACTCTGCCGCAATTGGGGGCGAATTTTACAATATTTTTATTATGCTCATGCACTTCACACTTCAAAAGATAGTCAATACTGTAAACACTAAGTAACACTTCTTTTAAATCAGTAGTATCCATGATGCCTCCGGAATTAAAGCTTTTATTAGCTAAACCTTTCCTAATTCTATCAAAAAAACTTTCAGTATTCAAGCGTGTGTAGTTAGAGGCATTTCGGATGTAACATATTTTAGGTTCCGCAGCAAAATATACTGCGGGCATGTATGAAAGACATTTTTATCACCTTCTGCTATTCCAAATGTGACGCCCTTAAGGACACCCCTATGTCTTTTATAAAGCAAATAATTCGGTTAGCTTCTGTAAACCCAATTCCTTTATGAAAATCATAGCTGATCTTATTATCCAATTCTATATCGGGACTCTCTGACCGCTTCTTTTTATGCCGCAACACTATGTGGCTTTTTGACACACAAAAATAGTTGTTTTATCCCACTGTTTCTTAATATCTACTCTTTTAAAGCCTGCTTGACTTAACAAATCTACTTGTGTTTGTATAGTAAATGGTGTATCAAAATGATAAAATCCATCAGTTACATTGTTAGCTTTTTGTATGCGTTCACTCTCTGCAATCAAATTATTCTCTTCATCTGTTTTTGGTACAATGAAAACCGAGCACTCCGGAACTTAAAAAACCCTGCAT
>CAYOKA010000078.1:0-10093 GCA_964404395.1 uncultured Oscillospiraceae bacterium
TTTTGCTTGTAAACCCGGAGGCTGTTGAGAAATTGGGAGCAGACCCCATTACAGGGTATAAGGATCTGTGGCAGGAGGAGCTAAAGAATAATGTAGTTATAATCGACTGGTCAGTTGAAATCATGGGGCTTGTTTTGAAGACCCTGGGCTATGAGTATAATGAGACTGATCCTGCAAAGGTAGAAGAGGCCAAGGAAAAGCTGTTTGAGCTGAAAGACAATATTGTACGATTTGAGACTAATACTCCGGAGGATTCGCTGATAAACGGAGAGGCGGTCGCTGGGTTCATGTATTCAAATCAGGCGGTTAAGGGTAAGGCGGCCGACGAGAGGCTTGAGCCTGTATTCCCCGTGGAGGGGATGCCAATCTATATAGACGGCTTCGTAATGTCTAGGGAAGCCCCTAACAAGGATAATGCCTATAAGTTCCTTAACTTTATAATGGAGCCTGAGGTTAGTGCCAGAATTTCAGATATAACAAAGTTTGCAAGCACAAATAAAGCGGCTGCGGAATTTTTGCCAGAGGACTTCAAAAACAATCCGATGCTGAACCTGCCCGATGAGGTAGTTGAAAACACGAGCTTTTATATAGATGTGGCAGCAGTTATGGAAGAATATGAGCATATCTATTCGGAGTTTAAAATGCGATAGTCAAATTAAGGCTTTTACGATGTAACCTTAATACAGATTAGCTGTGCTGCGAAACTTAAAATATTCTACATTGCAAAATGCCCAAACAGGCAAGCTGATAGCCTTCATCAGCTTGTCTACCTTCCTTAAGGCTAAAGCGGTTATACCGATGTAAAAAACTAAAGAGTATCTTGAGTGTATAAGCCACGCACTTGATGCATAGAAATAATTGCACCTACACAATTATACCATGAATCCAGTGAATTCATGGTATAATTTTATTGTAGATAGTTGAAGTGAGTGTGTTCTGTATGGCGAAAAGGAGGAATAATAATGAAAAATGAAGTTTTCACTATTTCACTAACTAAAAACCCGCTGATTAACCTGAATGTAAATCCCGGACATTTCACCACCAGTCACTTTCATACTACTCATTATCTTGATTTGAACAATCTAAAAACCAATGCATCAATAGCTAAGGATGTGGCAATCGAACTAGCCTTACCTTATTTAACGAGTACGCTTGTAGATACTATTGTGTGCATGGAGGAAACCGAAGTAATTGGAGCCTATATGGCGCAAGAGCTTTTACAGGAAGGCATGGCAGTTATAAACAGCGGTAGAGAAATTCATATTGCTACACCAATTAGTAATGTTAATAGAAATTTAATATTTCAAAGTAATATGCAGAAATTGATTATTAATCGCAGTATTATTGTATTAGTTTCTTCAATATCAAGCGGAATGACGCTTAACAATGCACTGGAATGTCTTGGCTATTATGGAGGAAATGTAGTCGGGATATCCGCTCTATATAATGCTTATCCAGAAAAACAGGGTCAGGAAATCCATTCACTGTTTACCAGTGAGGATCTCCCGGATTACCGGATTTACAGTCCAAATGAATGTCCCATGTGTAAAGAAGGTCATAAGCTGGACGCAATTATTGTTCATGACGGCTATATAGAAATAAATAAGTAAATATCAATTAAATATGACGCAATCATCGAAAAAATAAAAGGAGCAGGATCAAATAGGCCTGAATTGAGCGAAGAATTTTCCAGACTGCGTGAGATTACAGGCAATTACACGGTTCCGGGGGACGTATGTGAAAGCTATGAGGCTGTTTACAAAATGCTGGCAGAAATTGATGCTGCATATAATGCTTAAGTAGTTATTATCATAATCTTAAGGGAAGGCAAAATGCCATGAGGGAAGGTGGCTGTATGCAGAGGTTTATATTAGGCAAAAAAAATCAGATAACACTGATCAGTGCTATTTTAATTGTCATTGGCTTTATCAGCGAGCTGGGCTTTAAAAACCATGTCATAGCTATTCTGGCCTTCGGTATCGCTTCGGTGTTAGGAGTTGCGCCTATTGCAATTCAGGCTTATCAGGCTCTAAGGGTTAAGGTCGTCAGCATCGATGTTTTGGTCACCATTGCGGTTATTGGAGCGTTTTTCATAAAGAATCTTGAGGAATCAGCTATTGTCACATTCTTGTTCTTATTCGGCTCCTTTTTGGAGCAGCGCACATTGAACAAAACACGATCCGCAATCAAAGAGCTGACTGAAATGGCGCCTGAGAGTGCCCTGAAGCAAATGGAAAACGGGGAGCTTGAAGAGGTAGAGGTAGATGAGGTTGACGTTGGCGATATCTTGCTTGTGAAAACCGGCGCAAAGGTTCCTGTTGACGGCACTGTATTAGCAGGCGAAGGCCATATTAATGAAGCAAGCATTACCGGTGAATCTGTCCCTGTAAGCAAAAAGAAGGGTGCGGGAGTATATGCAGGGACTATTTTGGAAAATGGTACGCTACAGATTGTTGCTGACCGGGTGGGAGAGGATACTACCTTCGGGAAAATAATCGAGCTGGTTGAAGAGGCTCAGGATTCAAAATCGGAGGCTGAGCGTTTTATTGATAGATTCTCAAAATACTACACTCCGGCTGTTTTAGTTCTATCTATCATCGTATGGTTAGCTTCGCGGGATATTGAGTTGGCAATTACAATATTGGTTCTGGGATGCCCGGGAGCATTAGTTATCGGTGTACCTGTTTCAAACGTTGCAGGAATTGGCAATGGAGCACGCCACGGCGTTCTTCTCAAAGGCAGTGAGGTTATTAGCGATTTCAGTAGGGTTGATACGGTAGTATTTGATAAAACAGGCACATTAACAGTGGGGAGCCCTAAGGTAGCCGACAAAGAGATATATGTAGATAATGCTGATGAGGTGTTACCTTATCTTGCAAGTGTGGAAAAGGAATCGGATCATCCCTTGGCTAAAGCTGTTATAGAGCATATCGGAGATACCAAGCTACACACGGTTGAAAAGACAGAAGTTGTGAAGGGCGGTGGAATCGTAGCTCAGGTAGATGGGAAAAGAGTCGCAGTTGGTAATGCTGCACTGATGGAACAGGAGAAGGTTGAGCTCAACGAAAAGGCTCGTGAGGACATTGCCAGATTTGAAGCAAACGGAAACTCACTGGTTCTCACTTCGGTAGATGGCGAGCTAAAGGCACTAATGGGTGTCCGTGACCAGGTTCGTCCTGGTGTAAAAGAAGACCTTCAAAAGCTGAAAAGGCTGAGAGTCAAGAATCTTGTAGTGCTATCCGGCGACAATCAGGGAACAGTTGACTTAGCAGCCAGGGAATTGGGATTGACCGAGGCTCACGGTCATATGCTGCCGGAGGATAAGTCCACATATATAGAAGAGCTAAAGGCTAAGGGGCATATTGTCGCATTCGTTGGTGATGGAGTAAATGACAGCCCGTCACTTGCTCTAGCCCAGATAGGAATTGCAATGGGAGGCGGGACAGACGTGGCAATCGAAACTTCGGATGTGGTCTTGATGAATTCAGACTTTAGCCGCTTGCCTCATGCGTTGGGCTTATCGAAGGCAATAGCGAGAAACATGCTCCAAAACATCATTATCGCAGTAGGGGTTGTGTTAGTCCTACTGGCAAGCGTATTTTTTAGCGAATGGATGAACATGTCAATTGGCATGCTGGTACATGAAGCTAGCATATTGGTGGTAATTTTGAACGGAATGCGTTTGCTTCGCTACAGGCTGAGGCGGTAGCAAGTCATTGCAGACTGAAATGAGCAGGAAAGTGGATACGAATAAATTTAAGTAAAGGAGAGATGAAAGATGAAAAGAGCAACGCTGCAATTAGAAACATTAACTTGTCCATCATGCATGCAAAAGATTGAGAACGCAACAAAGGCTTTGAATGGTGTGGATAAGGAAAGTGTAAAGGTTATGTTTAACTCAAGTAAAGTGAAGTTGGACTTTGACGATGAAAAATTATCAATTGAGGACGTGGAAAAGGCCATCACAGCAATGGGATACGAGGTTTTAAAATCTCAAGTCAAGTAAGAATAAATCTGAAACAAAAAATAGGACAAAAAGCAACCCACTAAATATAAAATATGCACCAGGGGTTTGTTCACCAATGCAGATAGTATGGTAGCACACCCCAAGGGGCGGTGCGTTTTACGCTTGCCCTTGGCTTAAAATATCTGTACAATTATTGGAGGTGCTAAATATATTGTTTCTTTTCTTCTTTTTCCTAGAGTAAGTTGACACTATTGCGGAATTGGGCTTTGTTGACAATATGATTGTTAAAATGCTATCATATTTGTGTTTGGGGAATTCATTCTATCGCAGTTCAATGTTCGTGGAAAGGAAGATACAGCATGTTAAAGGTCTTTCTTGTCGAAGATGAAATCGTGGTACGCGAAGGCATACGTAAAAGCATAGATTGGGAGCAGTATGGCTTCATTTACACCGGCGATGCTTCAGATGGAGAACTTGCGCTACCCATGATTCGTCAGATACAACCTGATCTTCTTATTACAGATATAAAAATGCCCTTTATGGATGGGCTGGCCTTGATTGAGCTGGTTCGCAAAGAACTGCCAAGTACAAGAATCGTAATCGTCAGCGGATACGATGATTTTTCCTATGCCCAGCAGGCTATACGTATGGGTGTTGAGCAATATTTACTTAAGCCGATTATAAAAGAAAAAATGGTGGAAATTTTGGTTGAGATGCGGGAAAAAATTGATGATGATCAGCGCCAGAAGGACTACATAGAAAGCTTCAGAAGGGAAGCCCAGGAATACGAAAATTTCTCTCGCAGTAACTTTTTTGAGCAAATCGTCACCGGGGGACTTAGTGTATCGGAAATCTCTGAGACAGCAAAGGCAATGGGTATCGATGTGAATGCGCCCTTCTACAATATTGTGCTTTTTTCCTTAAGCAGTGCGGAATATGATGCGAGTATGCCGGAGGGCTATACGGAAACTCTCGCCGCAGTGCAGGATAAGGTTACGCAGTTTATCATGAGTCATCCCGAATTGATTTTATTTCGCTGGAATATTACTACCTACGCCGTTTTGATAAAGGGAATGAAGGAAGATATTATGCAGCTTACCGGTGATTGCATTAAGAACATTCAAAACCGATGTGCTATAGCAGGGCGTGACGTGGGCTGGCATATAGCATGTAGCACGCCGGTATCACGTCTGAGTGCTATTCCAATCTGTTTTGCGAAAGCAAGCCGTATATTATCCTACCGTTATCTATGTCCACAGGAGCACTTGCTGTCAGAGGCTACCATCCAGGAATTCCGGAAAAAGAACATTTTAGAAACTGACATAGGTAAGAACGACATAGATCAGGAACGTATCCGTAAATTTTTAAGCAGCGGTACTAAAAAGGAGATTAAGAACTTTATCGAGCAGGTGCTTCAAAATGACGGGAGGGAAGCGGTTCCACAGACTTTGTATTGTAGGTATATGACCATGACTATATACTTTGCGGCAGTAAAGTATCTGGATTCCATTGGTTGCCGGGCAGACAGTTTCTGGTCAATGGAGCTTCAGCCCAGTGATACTGTGTCAACGCCGGAAGAGGTGAGCCGGTACGCATATCAGGTCATGGGGCAGGCGATTGAGCTGCGGGACCTGGAAAGCACAAAGCAACAGCGTGATATATTGAAGCAAGCAATCGATTATATAAACGAGGAATATTCCGATGTGTCAATTTCTCTTGACAAAGTAGCAAAAAGTGTGAATATAAGTCCAAACTATCTCTCGGCAGTTTTTAGCCAGGAAGTCGGACAAACCCTAATAGAATACATTACGTCCAAAAGAATCGACGGAGCCAAGCGCATGCTCCGCCAAGAGGACAAGCGGCTTAGCGAAATAGCTTATGCTGTTGGATACAAGGACCCACATTATTTCAGCTTTGTGTTTAAGAAAGTAACTGGCTGTACACCCAGTGAATATCGAAAAGGATGCAGGCCGTGAACGTTAATTACATGCGGGAAGACAAAAAAATTGAAATGCAAGGCAGGCTCTGGAAGATGATTCTGATAGTGGCAATACCGCTTATGATTGTCATTATTGCGCTTGCATTTTTCGTTATCGTGTATGCGCTAAGATATAATGCGATCCTCAGCAATGTTACAACTGCTTCGAATTTTAACCAGAATTTCAAGGATGACGTGGATCTAAAGATGTACTATTATGTGATTGACAGCCAGTACTCGGAAGGCTTGCCAATTGGGGAGGTACAGTCTGCGAAGACGATTGCACAAAAGCTAATCGATACTACAACTCAAAAGGATAGTATTCGTGCAATCAACAGTGTATTAAATTTGAGCCAAAATCTTGAGAATAAGATGCAACAGATTGCAGAAACGGCTGATTATGATTCCCGTGTGGATCAATTGGAAAAAAACATCTATATCTTAACGGATTTGATTCAGAGATTTATGTACACCTATCTTTATTACGAGGCGGCGCATCTGAACGATTTGCAGACGACCATGATAAGGAATGTTATCATTTCAATGGGTTTAGTTATGGTTTCGTCGCTGGTACTGCTGTATTTTCTATTGAATTACTCCAAAAAGCTAAGCCGCAGGATTGTCGATCCTATTGATAAAATTTGTGAGCGACTCGAAGCAATTGGCAAGGGAAGCCTGCAAGTTTGCGAGCCAATTCAGGCTGGTGTTGAGGAGGTACAAATTCTTTCGTATGGTATAGAAAGTATGGTCGAACGTCTGAAATGGCAGATTGATAAGAACGCCGAACAGGAAAAACAGCGTCGAAGTACTGAATTAGCTCTCCTGCAGGCGCAGATTAACCCTCATTTTCTCTATAACACGCTTGACACCATCGTATGGCTGATTGAGTCAGGAGAAATAGACGGATCAATTAAGATGGTTGCAAGCCTTTCGAATTATTTCCGTTTTTCGTTGAGCCGGGGGAAAAATGTCATTACACTGCAGGAGGAGGAGCAGCATATTCGAAGCTATTTGGAAATACAACAGATGCGTTACCGGGATCTGATGGATTATGAAGTAAATATTCCGGATCACTTGAAGAAATACGTGCTACCGAAGCTTACCCTGCAGCCCTTGGTGGAGAATGCGCTGTATCATGGCGTAAAGAATAGACGGTGCAAAGGACTTATCCGTTTGACCGGTAGAGAGGAGAATGGGCGAGTGATTCTGGAAGTAGAAGACGACGGACGTGGTATGACGAGGGAACGCTTAAACGGGATGCGGGCTTCCTTGACGGACAGCAAGCGCGAAGGATTCGGATTAAGGACTGTACACCAGAGAATTCAGATATTATTCGGAGCAGAATATGGTTTATCATTGGAAAGCGTACCGGATGTAGGTACAAAAATTATTGTGGTAATTCCCATGAAAACTAACGACAAGGAGATGGCTACATGAAGAAGCTGCTTGCTATTGTCATATGCTTTATGCTTTTGCTTTGTGGTTGCACAAATGAAACCTTACCCCTGGCAGACAGCCCCGAAGAAAAACTCATAGTAGTCGGGTTTTCACAGGTTGGTGCGGAATCAGAGTGGCGCGTAGCTAATACAGAAAGCATGAAGGCGGCATTGTCGGAAGACAACGGATACGTATTAATCTTTGAAGATGCCCGACAAATGCAGGAAAACCAGATTAGGGCAATTCGTACATTTATTCAGCAGGGCGTGGACTATATTGTATTTTCCCCAAAGGTTGAAACGGGCTGGGATTCTGTTTTGCAAGAGGCAAAGGAAGCCAATATACCGGTTATCGTGACGGATCGATATATTGAATCAAGGTCCAAGAATTTATATACCGCTTATATCGGTTCAGACTTTCAAAAAGAGGGTGAAATAGCCGTCAAGTGGCTGGAGGATTTTTTGCAAAAGGAAGGTAGAACAAAAGAACCCATCCGGATAGTTCACCTGCAAGGGACAATGGGTTCCACGGCACAAATTGGCCGAACGGCTGCGTTGGAGGAAGCGGTTAGCCAACATTTCAACTGGAGAATAGTTGCTCAGGAATGCGCCGATTTTACCAGAGCTAAGGCATACGAGGTTATGGGTACGATTCTGAAGCAGACAACCGATATTGATGTCGTATATTGCGAGAACGATGGCGAGGCGCTCGGGGCAATAGCTGCGATGGAAGAGGCAGGGCTGAAATGTAATGCTAACGATGGTGTAATTGTTATCTCCTTCGACGCTACAAGTCTAGGACTCAAATATTGCCTGGGGGGAAAAATTACTTTAAATATGGAATGTAATCCACTACAGGGTCCCTATGTTGACAGAATTATTAAGGGACTGCACCGGGGAGAGACGGTTGAGCAAATAAACTATATCGATGAGACCTGGTTTGACTGTTTTACAATCACCCAGGAAATGATCGATAACAGAGAATACTGATGGTTGTGTTACATCGCAAAAGGCATATTTCGGGAAACGCTTTTAATAAAGCAACTATTATTGTATAATAAATTAATACAATAATAATGAAAGGCAGAGTGCATAAATGAATCGATACTCCCAGATAACACCTGAAATATTAGAATTTACTGCTCTATTTGAAAAAAATTGTAGAATAGACCCATCTCTTTACGATAAATATGATGTAAAAAGGGGACTTCGTGACCTAAGCGGCAAAGGAGTATTGACAGGCTTAACGGCAATATCGGATATTGTATCATCGAAAATAATTGATGGAAAAGAGTTCCCGTGCGAAGGGAAGCTCTACTATAGGGGTTACGATGTTGAGGAAATTATAGATGGCTTTATAGATGATGGTCGCTTTGGCTATGAAGAGGTAGCCTATTTGTTATTGTTTGGCAACTTACCTAATGCAGAGCAGCTCGAAAATTTTAGTAGAATTCTTGCCAAATATCGCTCACTGCCCACAAGCTTCGTACGTGACATTATTATGAAGGCTCCCAGCAAGGATATGATGAATACGCTTGCAAGGAGCGTATTGACCATGTATTCCTACGATGACAATGCTGATGACACTTCGCTGCCTAATGTATTACGCCAGTCATTTCAGCTGATTGCATTATTTCCCATGTTATCGGTCTATGGGTATCAGGTTTATTGTCACTACCATGACAAACAAAGCCTTTTTATTCACCCGCCAAAGTCGAAGCTGTCCACTGCCGAAAATATATTGTACATACTACGACCGGATCATAAGTATACTCCGCTGGAGGCAAGGATACTTGATGTAGCCCTGGTATTGCATGCAGAGCATGGAGGCGGTAATAATTCCACCTTTACCACCCATGTGGTAACATCTTCAGGGACAGACACTTATTCAGCCATTACTGCGGCTCTTGGATCCCTTAAGGGGCCAAGGCATGGCGGTGCCAACATTAAGGTTGTACAAATGTTTGAAGATATGAAGGAAAACATATCCGATTGGTCCGACGAAGACAGTGTTTCGGCCTATCTCAATCGATTATTGGATAAAGAAGCATTTGATCGTTCGGGCTTAATATATGGAATGGGTCATGCGGTATACTCGCTATCCGACCCGCGCGCCAACATGCTCAAAAGGTTCCTGAAAAGCCTTTCAAAGGAAAAGAATCGTATAGAAGAATTTGAGCTTTATTCTCTGGTCGAAAAGCTGGCGCCCGATATTATCGGGAAAAAACGGAGAATTTATAAAGGTGTCAGTGCAAATATTGACTTCTACAGTGGCTTTGTGTACAACATGCTCGACCTTCCTTTGCAGCTTTACACGCCATTGTTTGCCATTGCCCGTATAGCCGGGTGGGCTGCTCATCGCATGGAGGAGATCGCAAATGCAGGTAAGATTATTAGGCCTTCTTATAAGGCGATTGCAGAGCATCAGAAATATATCCCCCTGGATATTCGCTAAAGGGGATATATATTGTTAATAATTATGGACTGTAGCATTCTTAAATGAAAGCAGAGGTGGTAGTTATGGAATCATATCCTGAACCTTGTAGTTGTAGTTGTAGTTGTAGTTATATTGTAAATAATAGATGTGGAGCCATAACTACTATTTAGATGACGTGGCTCTATTAACGGAGGGCTACGAATGTATAAAATGATTCTCAACCTTGTTGAGCAAGGCAAATATGCCGAAGCGAGAAAAGAAATTATTAGTATAAA
>CAYOKA010000079.1:0-9902 GCA_964404395.1 uncultured Oscillospiraceae bacterium
ATCTATATGTGCCTATTGTGGAGGAACCACCAAAGCAAATCAAGTATGAGGAAGCGCTGGACATGGTTAAGAAGGGCCTTGTTCCGATGGGCGACGCTTACCTTGAAAACCTGGGAAATGCCTTTAAGTCAGGCTGGCTGGATGTGTTCGAGAACCAGGGCAAAACCAGCGGCGCTTATTCATGGGGCACACACCTCACCCATCCCTATGTATTGTTGAACTATCAGGGCACTATTAATGATGTTTTCACTATTGCCCATGAGATGGGTCATGCCATGCATTCATATTATACGAATAAGACCCAGCCCTACATTTACTCAGAATATAAGATTTTTGTGGCTGAGGTGGCCTCAACTGTTAATGAATCGCTGCTGATTAATTATCTACTATCGGTCACGCCCGATAAGAGGGAGAGGGCCTATCTGCTCAACCATTATTTGGAGGAGTTCCGGGGCACTCTGTTTCGCCAGACAATGTTTGCCGAATTCGAGAAGATTACACACGGCCTGATTGAGAGCGGCGAAGCGTTGACGGCACAGGAGTTCTGTAGAATATACAGAGAATTGAATGAGAGATATTTCGGTCCCGAGGTTCTTATAGACGATGAAATTGCCTTAGAGTGGGCGCGGATTCCTCATTTCTATTCCAGCTTCTATGTATACAAATATGCTACCGGTATTTCCGCAGCAGTGTCTCTTTCCCGGCAAATTCTGAAGGAGGGTAAGCCGGCGGTCGATCGCTACACAGACTTTCTCAAGAGCGGGGGCTCCGATTACCCCTTGGAGTTGCTGAAGAAGGCTGGTGTTGATCTGACCGGACCGGGGCCTGTTGAGGATGCAATGAAGATGTTTGAGGCGATTTTAGATGAGCTGGAGAAAGGATTTGATTAAGAGGTATGGGGACACTGCATACGGTATGGGGACACTTCTTCAGATACCATAACAAGAAATGTCCCCGGATAAAGTAAAGGGACTGTGCCGAGGAATGTCCCCGAATAAAGCGAGGGACTGTGCCGGATTAAACGGTAATAGCATGGCAAAAGGATACAGAAAGGATTGGATTAAAAATGACAGATCATAGGATAGAGATTTTAGCAAAAAACTTGGTGAACTACTCCTGCAAGGTTCAGGCGGGCGAGAAGGTGCTGGTTGAGACCAAGGGCTTTGAGCTGCCTTTGACGAAGGCATTGATAAAGGAAGTATACAGGGCGGGCGGAATGCCCTTTGTTACTATAAAGAATGATGAAATTACCCGGGCGCTGCTCAATGGTTGCAACGAGCAGCAAATCAAGCTGATGGCCGAATTTGAGCTTGCCAGGATGAAGGCCATGGATGCCTACATTGGAATAAGGTATTCGGACAATTCCAACGAGCTTGGTGATGTTCCCGAGGACAAGATGAAGCTCTATAGCTCCCTTTTCAACAAGCCTGTTCACTCCGAGCAGAGAGTTGAGCACACAAAGTGGGTCATTCTCAGGTACCCCAACAGCGCAATGGCGCAAATGGCTGAGATGTCCACAGAGGCCTTTGAGGATTATTATTTTAATGTGTGCAACCTTGATTATTCTAAGATGTCAAAGGCAATGGACCCCCTCGTACAGTGGATGGAAAGGACCGATAGGGTCAGGATTATCGGAAAGAATACGGATTTGTCCTTCTCCATAAAGGGGATGCCGGCCATCAAGTGTGACGGCGGAAGGAACATACCTGATGGAGAGGTTTTTTCGGCGCCACACAAGAATTCTGTGAATGGTGTAATTAGCTATAATACTCCTGCCAAATATCAGGGCTTTACCTATGAGAATGTAAGGCTGGAGTTCAAGGACGGTAAAATTATCAAGGCCACAGCAAATGATACTGAAAAAATCAACCAGGTTTTTGACACCGACGAGGGCGCAAGGTACGTGGGCGAGTTCTCTCTGGGACTCAATCCCTATATAGATAAGCCTATGAAGGATACCTTGTTCGATGAAAAAATAAAAGGCAGCTTTCACTTCACGCCGGGCAGCTGCTATGATGAGTGTGATAACGGAAATAAATCCGCCATACACTGGGATCTGGTATTCATACAAAGACCGGAATATGGCGGAGGTGAGATATGGTTTGACGACGTGCTTGTCCGGAAGGACGGCGTTTTTCTTCCGGAGGAGCTGAAAATACTGAACCCTGAGAATTTGAAATAGATGGCAGGAAGATGGGGACAGGGTTTATATGTAGCGAGGCAAATGTATCATGGAATGTCAGGAGGACAAGTCCGCTAACACAAAAACAGGGAGAATTTCGTGAGGAGACTGCCCCGCTAAGACGACCGACCCTAACACAACCGTGTCTCAAAGTGAGGTCATATGGAAAACTGGATGATTGGCACCAGACTGGTTATCTTGCTGTACTGCATTTTGTATTATGTAATGGGTGATATGGAAAGAGTCCCCCTAATCATACTGCTGACGCTGGTATATACTTCTTCCGTTGCGATTAGCTATTTGTTGAAGAATGCACTTTTTAAGAAAGTCACTCAGCTTAGCTCCATTGTTATACTTTTACTTTGTACACTACTTACCGAGTTGCCGCTTATACTTCTTATTGCAGTAGATATCCTTGAACTGGTTTCGCAGTTTACTGCTGACTGGAAGGCGCAGCTGTTTTTCATTGCATTACCGGCTTTCTTTGTCGATGAAAAGCTGCTGCCGGAATATGCGGCATTTACTATGCTCATTTATATAATATACATATTGGCGATTGATCATTTTGAATCTCTTTCTGTATTGAAGAAAAACAATGAAAGACTGCGTGACAGGAATGAAGAGCTGCTTGGCAGGCTGGATGCGGGCAATGAATATGAGGCACAGATGCGTTACCTTTCACAGATAGAGGAGAGGAACAGTCTGGCTCAGAATATACATGATAAAGTGGGTCATACGCTGGCGGGAAGCATAATTCAGCTTGAGGCGGCTGAGTTGATTCTTGATACGCAAAAGGATAAGGCAGGAGCTATCATAAAAAATGTGAAGGACAATTTAAAGGAAGGTATGGACAGTGTTCGTACTACCTTAAGGACAATAAAGCCGCCTGCTGAACAGCTTGGAGTAAACCGGCTTAAGCTGATATTGGATGAGTTTTCGCTAAACAGTGAAATCAAAACATCCTTTTCTTATACAGGCAGGCTGGATATTATTAGCCACATTCAGTGGAAAATAGTGATTGACAATACCAAAGAGGCTCTTACCAACGTCCTTAAGCATTCTAAAGCCAGCAATATAGATGTGAGGCTTGAGGTGATGAATAGACTGATTAAGGCGGAGGTGCGGGATAATGGCTTGGGTGCGCCTTCGATGAAAAAAGGAATGGGCTTGTCGGGGATGGAGGAAAGGACTGAGAATGCAGGAGGAAAGCTTATCATAAATAGCTTCGGAGGTTTTTCCGTAATAACACTTCTTCCTGCGGGAGAGGGGACATAGGAGAGGAAAGATGCCAATTAAGGTACTAATCGCAGATGATGATGCATTAATAAGAGAAGGGATGAAGATAATCCTTCAGACGGATAATCGCTTTGAAGTCGTCGCTTGTGTGGACAATGGCCTCAAGGCGGTTGAGTATTGCAGCAGGCAGGAGGTGGACGTTGCTTTGCTGGATGTCAGGATGCCGGTTTTGGATGGACTTCAGGCTGCGCGGGAGATTTCTACGGGGACTGAAACGAAGCCATTGATTTTAACCACCTTTGACGATGATGACTTTATATTGAATGCGGTTAAAAACGGCGCGAAGGGGTATTTGCTCAAGGGTAGCTCTACTTCTCGTATCATGGATGCCATTCGTATTGTGCATGAAGGCGGTACGGTGATGCAGGATGTGGTTATGGATATAATTAAAGAGGAGCTATCGGCAGATAGAAAAAGCAGTATTCCTGCCGGTCTGTTGACTGGTAGGGAGATGGAGATCACCGGGCTGATTGCCAGAGGATTGTCTAACAGGGAGATTGCAAGCCAGCTCTTTATGTCGGAGGGCACCATTAAGAATTACATATCTACAATACTTGATAAAACAGGTCTTAAGCACAGAACCCAGGTTGCCATTTACTATCTGACCGGCGAGAAGCGCAGAGAGGATTAGTAGATCAAAGTTTGATTCAGACTTCAGGATTGAAAAGAATTATGTATTATGCAGCGTGTGTAGAATATCGATGCAGAAAATGACTTTTGTCATGTTAAACAGTGACCTTTCGGACTACCGGAGGGGGAGCTGTTTTTTTATAATGGTAAAGAGATGAAAAAAGATGTAAAAGGGGTGCTTGTATGAATGTTGTAAAAATGGATCAGGTCACAAAGAGCTTTGGCGATATTACGGCGGTAGATAAAATGTCGCTGGATATAGAGGAAGGCGAGATATTCGGGCTGCTGGGGCCGAATGGAGCCGGGAAGAGTACTGCTATTAATATGATTACGGGACTTCTATATTTCGACAAGGGTTCAATTAGTGTTTTAGGAAGCGATGTTAAGAAAGAAAAAATGAAGACAAAGGGTTACATTGGTATTGTCCCACAAGAGGTCGCCATTTACGAAGAGCTTACCAGCCTGGAAAATGTTAAGTTCTTTGCAAGCCTCTATGGCCTGAAAGGAAAGGAGCTGGAGGCTGCCGCACTGGAAGCGCTCGAGTTTTCGGGTTTATCGGAAAATGCGAAGAAATTTCCTAAAACCTTTTCGGGGGGTATGAAAAGGCGTTTGAATATTGCCTGCGCCATTGCCCACAAGCCAAAGCTCATTATTATGGACGAACCCACGGTTGGCATCGATCCCCAGTCCAGGAACCATATACTGCAGTCGGTAAAGAAGCTGAACGAACAGGGCAGCACCATTATTTACACAAGCCATTACATGGAGGAGGTTGAAGAAATCTGTAGCCGTATTGCAATAATGGATCATGGAAAGGTAATTGCGCTGGGCACATGTAAGGAGCTTGAAGATCTTATCAGCGACAGGAATATTGTATTAATCACTATTATGGATTTATTGTCAGGAATAAAAGAGGATGATATCAAGCAAATACCGGGCGTAGATACTGTTGAAATCGAGGAGAGCACAATCAGGATTTCAAGCTTCCGGGAAGTAAACAATATGGATAAGATAATTAGTTATTTTATAACCAATGGGATTTCGATTAAGAGCTTAGAAAGCAAGATGCCGGATCTTGAGGCTGTTTTTCTGGCTATGACCGGAAGAAAACTCAGGGATTAGGGGGGGGGGATACAGCTGTGAAGATATTCAGGATTATCGTAAAAGAAATACTAAAAAACGTACGTGACTACAAGGCAAACGCAATGATGGTGCTCTTCCCAATTGTATTGATTACAATTCTGGGCACTGCTTTTAGCGGTATATTCTCCGGCACCATTGAGTTCGATGATACAAAGGTTTTATATGTGGTTGAGGTAGAGGAAAATGCGACGTTTGCCGCAGCCTTTGAGAGCTTTAGTTCTCAGCTGTCCAAGGAGACCGGGATCACATTTGAAAAGACAGAGGATTTTGAAGGAAACAAGGCCAGGGTGGAAGACAATACCTATTCAGCACTTGTGCACATTTGTGAGAATCCGTTGCAGATTGATATTTACAAAAATGAGTTAGCGGGGCTGGATACGACCTTACTGGAAAATTCAATAGCCAGCTTTTTAAAAACCTATGATGGCATTATGGCTATTGCCGAAAACAACCCTGCGGCTTTGAGCATGCCTCGCTTACAGGAATACGATGGACATGTTCAGGTAAGGTCGCTGGATAAGAAACGCCAACCCGGCTCTATGGATTATTATGCAGTTACTATGCTGACGCTGATACTGTTCTATTCCTCTCTCACAGGCCTTTGGACCATCAGAGGGGAGGTCGAGCAGAATACAGCCTCCAGGATATTATGCGCTCCGGTGCGCAGCTATGAGTTTCTTACAGGGAAGGTTATAGGCAGCATTTTTGTATCGTTTGCACAGGGATTGGTGGTATTATTGTTCAGCAAATTGGTGCTAAAAACCTATTGGGGTGAGGATCTGCTGTCTGTGGGACTGCTCATTTTATCCTATGCTGTTATGACAACAAGCCTGGGCGTTGCCTTGGCCTTCTTAATGAAGAACAGCGAGGCCGCCTCGGGTATTATGAACACTATCATACCTGTATTTGTATTCCTTGGTGGAGGGTATGTGCCGCTTAATGTCATGGGCAGCGCAATTTCAAATATCTCAGTAATTTCTCCGGTCAAATGGATTAATTCGGCTCTTTTTGGGATAATTTTTGATGGTGATTATTCCGATATGTTTGTTTCAATACCCGTGAACCTTGGTTTGGCTGCAATTTTCATTACCATCTCTGCGTTATTCTCAAGAAGGAGGGACAGAGCATATGCGTAATATTATGCTAATTATATCTAACAGTCTAAAGGCTACATTCAGAAAAAAGGAGAATATCATCATATATGTTTTTCTGCCTCTGCTGGGGGTACTACTGTCTCTGCTGATTTATGGCACTTCAAGCTCTCCGGTGCTGAGGGTTGGCTTTGTAAATCATGATAATGGGATGATTTCTGAGGATTTGAAGGAAGTGTTGAATTCTAAAGAGGGATTTGAGCTATCCGATGTGGAGGGAAAAGATGTAAACAGCTTGCTGCTGGATATGGGTATAGATTTGGCTCTTGTTATTCCGGAAGGGTTTAGCGAAAGCGTTTACGGTGGGATCCTCAAGGATATTGAAATTGTTTCCTTGAAGGGGCAGGAGACAACAGCATGGATAGAGCAACTGCTGAACAACTATACGGATACTCTTGCAAAGCTATCTGCAGCTTCAGAAGGGGATAGAGCGCTGTTTGATAAAATGCTGAATCAATATAATGACAGCACGGACAGATTAAATGTTGTTGCACTAAAGGACAAACAAATCGGGAAGCTTATGACCTCGACCTCGATAGGGTTTTTAGTCATGTTTATGCTGCTTGGAGCAAACTTTACCTCGTCTATTATACTGAAGGAAAAAAGGAGCCGCACCTATTACAGAATATGTACAGCGCCGGTCAATTCGCGCCAGTATATAGCAGCAAACGCTATGACGAGCTTGATGATTACAGTTTTTCAAATACTTGTTATCCTGCTGATGATGAAGTTTGTTTTCCGCATAGATACCGGTCTAAGCGGAGTATCAATGTTTATCATACTTTTGATGTTTAGCTTCACCGCAGTCGGGATAGGACTTGTTCTGACTGCATTTTCCGATTCCTCCTATATGGCAAGTACTCTGAGCACTCTTGTGACGACACCTACCTGTATGCTGGGAGGATGCTTCTGGGATGTGGAGCTTATGCCAAAGTTTATGCAGAGGATTAGTTTGTTTACCCCGCAGTGGTGGACCCTTGATGCGGTGGAAATAATGCAGGGCGGAGGAACCTGGTCGGATATTTCTTTGAATCTGTTGGTGCTGGCTGCTTTTGCACTGGCGTTAATTCTTGTGGCCGCCTACAAGTTCTCCAGGACGGAAAATTTGCAGAAGTTCGTATAGAAGGGCAGCCGGAAGGTGAATCTGCATTATGCGTAACTCTTCCCGACAGTGTTTTTCTATGGATGTTTTTGCTTTTTTGATATATACGATACCTATAAAAGATGCTAATATTAAAGTATCATACTTTTAATTAGGAGGTTGGACTATGAAATTCAAGGTAGCAGTAATAGGAGCTGGCAGTCTTATATTTGCCAGAAGGCTATTCACGGATATTCTTTCGGTACCGGAATTCAGAGATGTACAGTTTGCATTTACGGATATTAACGAGAACAATCTGAAAATGGTTACCGATTTGTGTCAGAGAGATTTGCTGGCTAATGGAATAAATAACCCAATTCAGTCAACAGTAGACCGTCGTGAGGCTGTCGCAGGTGCAAAGTATATAATTAATTGTGTGCGTATAGGCGGGTTGGAAGCTTTTGAAAGTGATATTGATATTCCATTGAAATACGGCATAGATCAGTGCGTTGGAGACACCTTATGCGCTGGCGGTATTATGTACGGGCAACGGGTTATTGCAGCAGCACTGGATTTTTGCAAAGACATCAGGGAGGTTGCGGAAAAGGGCGCCATTATTCTCAATTACTCAAATCCCAATGCCATGGTTACATGGGCATGTAATAAATATGGCGGTGTCAGAACGATTGGATTATGTCATGGTGAAATACACGGGGAAGAACAGATATCAGAAGTGTTGGGTATTCCACATAATGAACTGGACTTTATCTGTGCTGGAATCAATCATCAGACATGGTACATTTCCATTAAGCATCAAGGTGTTGAACTGAGAGAAAAACTGCTGGAAGGATATCAAACTCATCCCGAATATTCTAGAACAGAAAAGGTAAGGATTGATATTCTTAAGCGTTTTGGATACTATTCTACTGAATCCAACGGGCACCTGTCGGAGTATGTCCCATGGTATCGCAAACGGCCTGATGAAATTAAAGACTGGATTGATATGTCTGTATGGATTAATGGAGAAACCGGCGGTTATCTGCGTTTTTCTCGTGAAGAACGTAATTGGTTCGAAACCGATTATCCCAAAATGTTAAAACAGCCTCCTGCAAAGTATGACGGTTCTGAAAGGAGCCGGGAGCATGGTTCTTATATTATAGAAGCACTGGAAACTGGAAGGATATACAGAGGACATTTCAATGTCATGAATGAAGGGTGTATCACCAATTTGCCATATGAATGCGTTGTGGAAGTTCCATGCTATGTGGATGGAAACGGTATCTCCATTCCGAAGGTGGGTGATTTGCCGTTGGGTTGCGCTGCTATTTGTTCACAATCAGTCTGGGTTCAGAGGCTTGCTGTGGAAGCTGCAGTTTCAGGCGATGAAATTTTACTGAAACAAGCCGCAATGATGGATCCACTAACTGGAGCAGTCTGCAGTACACCTGAAGTATCCCAGATGATTGATGAGATGCTTGTTGCGCAAAAAAAATGGCTTCCACAATACGAAAAGGCTATCAGATGCGCCGAAAAACGGCTTTCGGAAGGGGACCTTATTACAACCCAAAATGACTATAGTGGAGCTGCCAGACTAAAAGAAAAAACTATCGATGAAATTGCCTTAGAGCGGGGTAAGCGTAGTATTACGGCAGATTAAGGGAATCCATTATATGGATGTATATATCTTAAGACGCTCCTGCATCTATGAAAGAACAGGAGCGTTTTTGGCTAAACTTTTTTCAAAGAGCAATCGATGATTACGAGAGTCTTTATCCCAACATAACTGCTGACATGCAGCATTCCACATTTGATACGATCAACAAACAGCTTTCCTTCATTCAAACAGTGCCTGGATTTCCTCCTGGGTCATTTTTGATAGAAGCGTCTCTCCGGGCTGTATGACAGCATCTATCAGGTTGCGCTTTTTCTCCTGCAGGGCAAGAATTTTCTCTTCAATGGTACCCTTTGTGACCAGCTTCATCACATATACGGACTTCTTTTGGCCTATACGGTAGGAGCGATCCGTTGCCTGATCCTCGACAGCGGGATTCCACCAGGGATCATAGTGTATAACGGTATCGGCGCCGGTCAGGTTCAAGCCTGTCCCTCCTGCCTTAAGGGAAATAAGGAAGACCTTCCCCAAGCCTTCATTAAAGGAATTGACCAAATAGCCTCTTTCAGAAATCGGGGTCGAACCGTCCAAATATAGACTGGGGATCTCCATCTCCTTGAGTCTCTTATTGATAATCTTCAACATGCCGGTAAACTGTGAGAAGAGCAAAATCCTATGTCCGCTTCCCACTGATTCTTCAATAATTTCCTCCAGCAGCTGCATCTTCCCGCTTTCACCTGTGTAGTTTTCAATAAACAATGAAGGGTGGCAGCACAGCTGTCTTAATCTCGTCAAAGCTGCCAGTAT
>CAYOKA010000080.1:0-9808 GCA_964404395.1 uncultured Oscillospiraceae bacterium
TGCAGCTATTTTTGCCGGGTTGCTGCTGTGTGGGCTGTTTATAAAAACAAAAAAAGCGGCAAAATATCGGTATTTTGCTTGAACACGACTTCCTACGTGAAGGGAAGCTGGCTTCAGGTGAGGATGTAATGGTTTTTGGAGAAGCAGGGCAAATCATGGGTGTGGAATTCTTCCGTTCCTGGTTGACCAGCTGTGGGGTGGAAATCAATATGGCGGGAGAGAACGGTTTTAAGGCAGTTGAAAGGTTTTTCATTGCCCCCACATTATTAGGCAATCATTTTGTGCGGCTAGAGAGTGTGGACAATGGAAAAGCCATGGTAAACCACCAGCTTTATACTATTGAACAGCTCGCCTTTAAGCTTGGCGAATTGTTCGGCAAGGCTTTCGGCATGGATGTGTCAGATGTTTCATCTGCTATAAAATCTGCTCAGGCCACACCTCCCCCTGCTCAGGCCGCCCCAATCTTTTCCGCGCCGAAGGGCGCTGAAAAATCTGCGGACGTCCCCAGGCAGACAAAGGCCGCCCCCCCGCCGCCCTCCCCGAGATTCTGCCGCAATTGCGGCACTAAGCTCTCCGCCGGCGCCGCGTTTTGCGCTAACTGCGGCGCGAAATTGAGTTGACTCCCATGTTTTGCAGAAATTGCGGGACAAGGATTTCGGATGGCGCAAATTTTTGCGCCTCCTGCGGGGCGGGGACAGAGACGCAGACAACCGCACCGCAACCGAGGATGCCTGTTGTGCCCAGCAGAACCACAAGCAAGCTGCGCAAAAAAAGGCTCATGGATGTATTGCTGATACCCATTGCAATCATCCTCATTCTGATGGGTATCGGTTACATAGGTCTTACGGTCGCGGGCAGGCCGGTCACCGCGCAGGTGACCGGTTATGAGCAGGCGCTCATTGTAAACAATGACGATTCCACGAGAAACCCAAGTCGCTACAAGCTGGAATATGCGTTTTCCGTGAATGGCGAGCGTTATACCGGCTCGGTGACGCGAGTTTTCCCGGGTGGAAGCCACATGAGGCAGACCATACCAGTGCGCTATCTCCCGTTTTGGCCCCATGTCAATGCAGAGGACGGAGGAGCGGTGGGCTTCTCCGGGCCTATCATGATGGGATTGGGTGTTTTGTTACTTGTGTTTACGGTCAAGAGAACAAAAACCGATAGACGACCGCATCACAAAGGTCAAATATAACGAGGCAACAAAGATATCCCCCACTTCTATAAGTGGCGGGTACCGGTTTGGTTTTCAGGCGGTGAGCATATCTCCCAGGATGCATGGGCGAGCAGCAAACACAGTTTGCGACCAGCCCGCCTCGTTGAAACGCCGCTGAGGCTGGTCGATGACCTTGTCATCTGCTCGCCCATGCATCCCGGGTAATGAAATTTTTCTACAGCCGAAAAATTTCATTTTGAACCTAGGCGTTATAAGCCGAAAAGTCACACCATCCTTCTTTGCGGCGGATGGACGGAACAGGTGCGTTGTTCTGCACTCAGGAAAATTATTGTTCCACGGAACAATTTATCGTTATAAAAATAAAACATTTGAAAGGCGGCTGATAGGCATGAAAAAAAACTCATTACTCTTTTTGTTTGTGGCTGTTATTTGCACGGCGTTAATGACCGGATGCAATGGCAGCGAGAACAATGCAGATCCTGCTCCCACGCCTTCGGATAAAGTGGAATCATCTGAAAACATACCAACCCTTGATGAAGTCATAAGCGGCACATGGAGCCTTCACGCGGGATTTGAGCAAAGCGGCGAACTTGTCTATGTATCCTCCGATAGTGCGGAGTATACCTTCACCTTTGACGCGGACAATGGTTTTTCCGGCGTTTACCGGGATAGTGACGGATATATTTCTTCTACCTTTGCGGGCATATACGACGTTACAAACAGCAAAGCCGCTTATAAAAACCCATACGATTGGTATTATTACGCACTCATAGAGAAAGACAGCATAGCCGATTCGGGAGAATCAACTCTACTGGGCAGATTAGGTGAAGAAGGGCTTCATCTGATCTTTGAGTTCAGAGAGTTGGACGGAGAAAAGCTCCTGTACGAACAAAAACAGCGCCTGTATTTCAAAAGGTAGCCGCGTCTTACAGCTGGTTGCGATGATTTGGAGATATGTGGAACTCCAGGTGATAAGGACGTCGGAGAAGCGGACGAATTAGCGGGCGTATTCGCCGGCTCCGTTGGTTATCTCAGCTTTTAAAGGGGATTACACCGATATTGCTGTCCTAATGCAGGAAGCAAATACTAACCTTTAGTTTCATTGTTTGTCGAACTTATCTTGATACATACTAGGGGGAATGGGATATGTATTGCTCAAATTGCGGGACACAAGTATCGGAAAATGCAAAATTCTGCTCAGGATGCGGGAATGGAATCAGATATTCGCCACAAAGCTTTCAACAGGCAGTTAGCTTGAATGGCTTTTCGACCCGCATAAGTGCCCCGGCCTTTGCCAAATATATTAAAAATACCAACCGCTGGTCTGCTCTTTTCTCAATGATACTAGCCCTTGTTGCCGTGATCGGATTTTATATTGCAGGGGAGGCGGGCGCGGAAGGCATGAGCAACCCCCAGTCACTTTATATCGGGTTCGGGATCGGCGGTATGCTTCTGGTGATTGCGCTGTTTCAGATAATGGGCAGGAAGCGCAGTAAAACCTGGGATGGTACTGTAGTGGATAAAAAGATAAAAAAGAAAACCGAAACGCATACATACGGCGACGATGATGTGCGATACGAGGACTATCTGGAATATTCCGTCATCATCCGGAGTGACCAGGGGAAACAGTACACTATCAGAAACCGCAATAATGATACGCTGTATAACTATTATCGCGTCGGTGACAGGGTACGGCATCATGCAGGGCTCAACTCATATGAGAAGTATGACAAGACAGGAGATACATTCATTCCATGTAACGCATGTGCCACTCTTTGTGAGATAAACGAAGATTACTGCTTCAGGTGTAAATGTCCGCTGCTGAAATAGTCGCTTGGAAGGAAGTATCAATATGCGAAAATTGTTACTACTGTTCACTACCGTCATTTTAATCTGGAAGTTTTTCAGTCGTTTAGGTGATTATGCTAAAACCAAAAGGGTAGGGGAGTAACGATGGAAAAAATACAGTGGCAGATTTGCGTGCCTATCTTTAGGAATACGGTCATTTTGAAGCAGCTTGGGATTACCATCGGCATCCCCTTCGGCCTTGTCGCACTGGTAATCGGGATTTCCTCGGGCAAAAGTGTTTATTCGCTCTATGCGCTTGGACTCATTGGTTTGCTTATATTTCTTACATGGCTATTCATCATGGCGGTCTATCGGGGTAAATACGAGGCCGAGTTTGTCCTTGATGATAAAGGTGTACTCTGCCGAACACAGGCAAAACAGGCGAAAAAGAACCGGATTGTAAATACGATGATAGTGGCTTTAGGGCTTTTGTCAGACAAACCGACTGCAGCAGGCGCAGGGATGCTTGCGCAATCGCGACAGGAGGTATTTCTTCGGTGGAAGCGCATTACTAAGGTGAAATACAAGCCTAAAAGCAATACCATCTTGCTGCGAGGCGGCTGGACAGAAAACATTGCATTATTCTGCGCGGCGGAGAACTATTCACAGATCGAGCATGAGGTCATACTTCGGACAGGGCACATAGAAGGAAAGGAGGATGAGAACACCGGCACATACTAACCCTCTTATTTTAAATTATAGTATTTCTCTGACCAGGTTTCGTCACCGGTGCTCGAATCCCATTTTTTGAATTCCCCTCCGTAGGCTTGTATCTCAAAGCTATACTTTCAAGCCCTGTCCTCTTCAAAATTAAAAAACTCCAGGGATAAACCCGAAGTTTTAAATTGGCTAAGATGTCGCTTAACCAGCCAAATTTACAGTGATGGAGATCGTTTTGCTGCGCAAATCCGACTCCTTGGTCAGACTGTCCGAAAACCACTTGCTGGAGAAAGCATTCACAGGACTATGTATAGGGCGCTACTCACTTTTGCAGCTTTTGTGTAAAAATATGCTCTTTAAAGCCTATTTCGTAGACAAAGAGCTATAAAAATTAGTACTATTCTCAGAAATATCGTCCTTAGTTGAAAAAGTGAGTAGTGACCTCTACTTTCATCATCCACACTTTATAGTCATCACTGCTGCTGGATTTTTCAACTAATGGGACAACATTTTTGGGATAATATTGCTATTTATACATAAATCCAATAATAACTGTCTTACTAGTGTGATTATGTCAACGTATGTTGGGTTTAATTCCAATATTCTTCCCATTGCTTGCAAAACCAAGCACGGGACTGATATTGATTTTACTCATTTCAAATTTGGTCGGATCCTTGTGAAAGGTATCAAATGCTCGCATACCAAATGATGTGAAGCTACCGAACAATTTCAAAAGAAGAGCGATAAAAAAGTTCTTAATGTGATGACAGCAAAGCGAGTGTGTCTTTTAGAGCATCCATTTGGCACGGTGAAATAGTACAACTTCGGACATTACGTCTTATGTCCATGGGAAGGAAAAGGTCACAGCGGAGCTGGGACTTTCCTTTCTTGCCTACAACATGCGAAGGGCAATCAATATGGTAGGAACAAAGAAATTAATAGAGGCAATGCAGTGATAAAAAGGAGAGATCTCTTTTCTAATCAAAAAATCTCCCGCAAACACACTAAAACTTTTGATTATAACATGCCGAAAACCCGCTAATGTAGCGGGTTTTCGGACAGTCTGTGGTGCGGGAAACAGGACTTGAACCTGCACACCCTTGCGAGCTCTAGCACCTGAAGCTAGCGCGTCTGCCAATTCCGCCATTCCCGCACGTCAAAACGTAATATTAATTCTACTAGAATTGTTGTATAATTGCAAGTGGAAATAATAAATTTGTTCGCATTGGTGGAGGGAAATAAGTTGAACGAAAAGCTGGAGCAGTTTAAAAAGGACATTGTAACTAAGAAGGTTGCGGTCTTAGGTATTGGCATAAGCAATACGCCCCTTATAAGATACCTCGGAAAAATGGGAGTTCAGATAACAGCCTTCGACAGAGCGGATGAAAGCGAATTAAGACCGACCATGGAGGTGCTGAAGGGACTAGATATCCAATATAGTCTGGGACCTGATTATCTGGATGGTCTTCATGGTTTTGATGTGATTTTTAAGACGCCAAAGATAAGGTTTGACATACCGCAGCTGTTGAGAGAAGCAGAGGCCGGCGTTGAGATTACATCAGAAATGGAAGTGTTCTGTAAGCTTTGTCCCGCAAGAATATTTGCCGTAACAGGCAGCGACGGCAAGACTACAACGACTACACTGATTTATAAAATTTTGACTCGTCACGGATACAAATGCTGGCTGGGCGGTAATATCGGCACGCCTCTTCTGGATAGAATAGATGAAATTGAAGAAGAAGACATGGTGGTCCTTGAGTTAAGCAGTTTTCAGCTCCATACTATGCGTAACAGAACCCACACTGCAGTGGTGACAAATTTATCTCCAAACCATCTGGATGTTCATACGTCCATGCAGGAATACTCAGATGCAAAAAAGAACATTTTCCTGTACCAAAGTGAATTTGATACACTGGTAGCAAATTATGACAATACCATAACCCGGAAATATACGGAGGAAGGCCCCGGAAAGGTGATTCTCTTCAGCAGAAAGGAGAGGCTTGATGAAGGGGTGATTCTTTCAGGTAACAGAATTATTTACCGCACCGGTAATAAGGAACAGCATATAATCGATACAGAAGACATACTCATTCCCGGCCTACATAATGCAGAAAACTATATGGCAGCTATCGGCGCAACGATTGATTTTGTTGAACCTCGTGATATAAAGACAGTGGCCACCACGTTCAGGGGAGTTGAGCACAGAAATGAACATGTCAGGGACTTGAAGGGAGTAAGCTTCTATAATGATTCCATCGGGACAAGCCCTACCCGGACAATCGCCAGTCTCAATGCTTTTAAGAAGCCTGTTATATTGATTACCGGCGGTTATGACAAGAAAATTCCCTATGATGTTTTGGGCAAAACGCTGGTTGATAAGGTCAAATGTCTTGTACTGTTGGGGCAGACGGCAGGAAAGATAGAGAAAGCCCTGCAGGATGAAATTGCAATGACTGGCAGGGGAGTAGATATTCCTGTAATACATTGTACATCTATGGAAGGTGCCGTTAAAAGTGCTTATGAGTACGCATTGAAGGACACAACTAAGAGCACTGCAATAGACGCATCCCATAACTCGCACCATGACCTACCCGTGAATGATATCGTGCTACTGTCTCCTGCCAGTGCCAGCTTTGACATGTATAGAAGTTTTGAGGAGAGAGGACAGGAGTTTAAAAAGATAGTGAATAGCTTATAGGATGTGCTAAAATAATATATAGATATGCAATTAAATATTTATCATATGGGGGTTACAATGAAGATTTCATTTTTAGGTGCAACAAAGACTGTTACAGGATCATGCTTTTATATTGAAACGGATCGTTACAGGTTTATTGTTGATTGCGGCTTGTTCCAGGGAGGTAAGGAACAGGAGGCTCTCAATGATGAACCTTTTCCATTTAGTCCGGGAGAATTAGATTTTGTGCTATTATCTCATGCGCACATCGACCATAGCGGCCGTATTCCAAAACTCTATGTTGACGGATTTAAAGGTAGAGTATATGCAACAAAGGCTACAACTGAGCTGGCTGCCATAATGCTGCCGGATAGCGGGCATATACAGGAATTTGAAAATGAATGGATCAATAGAAAGCGTGAAAGAGCCGGTTTACCTCCAGTAAAGCCGATATATACACAGCAGGATGCGGTTAATTGCATCGAACATTTCGAAGGCGTTCGTTATTTTGAAGAGCTACAGATAAATGATCAGGTTAGGGTCCGTTTCAACGATGCAGGGCATATTCTTGGCTCATCCATTATTGAGCTTTGGGTAAAAGAAGGCAATGAAGAGGTTAAGGTAGTGTTTACCGGGGATCTGGGGAATAATGACATGCCTATATTGAGAGATCCCAGCATTATTGAAAGTGCTGATTACCTGGTTATGGAATCCACTTATGGAAACAGAACCCACATGGATGTGGGAAATAAAGTTAAACGTTTTGTTGAGATTATTATCAGCACAATGGAAAAGGGCGGTAATATTATCATCCCATCGTTTGCGGTTGGAAGGACTCAGGAAATACTTTATGAAATTTTTAAGCACCGGGAGGAATATGGTGATAGGCTGACTCAACTACTGGAAATACCGGTTTACGTGGACAGCCCCTTAGCCATCTCCGCAACTATGGTTTTTAGAAATAATCTGGATTGCTATGATGAAGAGGCAAGAAGCTACATAGCTAATGGAAGCAATCCCCTTGATTTCCCGGGATTACACTTTTCAATAACCGCCGATGAATCTAAAGCACTGAATGTATCCGAGGGAAGCAAGATTATCATTTCTGCAAGCGGTATGTGTGAGGCTGGTAGAATAAAGCATCATCTTAAGCACAATTTGTGGAGGGAGGAATCCTCTGTAGTATTCGTTGGCTATCAGGCAGCCGGAACACTCGGCAGGAGACTGGTTGACGGCGCAAAGAAGGTTCGGATTTTCGGTGAGGAGATTAATGTCGATGCAAGGGTAGAAATGATCGAAGGGTTTTCCGGCCACGCTGACAGGGATGGGTTGTTAAGCTGGATAAGCAAGTTTAGTAAGAAACCTCGGAAGATATTCCTGGTACATGGTGAGGATGAGGCTATAGAATCATTTGCCGGATTTATCGGAGAAAATTTGAATATTGAAACCTTAGCGCCCAATTATGGAGAATCCTTTATTGTGAATCAGAAGGGCGTATTTGATACAGCCGCTTGGAAAGCCGCCAGAGCTGACACTGTTGTTCCCTATGATTATAAGAGACTTCAGGTTGTCGCCATGCTTGATAAGATTAAGGACGAATTGGAGGAAGCTTCTGCCATTCTTAGGGATGATTTAAGGAAGGAAAAGAAGGATATTGAGGTTGAGGAAATGTTGAATAAACTCACTAAGTTTGAGAGAGATATTTTGGATTTGATAAGTTAAAACACGACTGCACCGGCGGTAACTTAGCAGTAGATAAGCAGTAATTAAGCATTATTTATAAATACTGAAGGCTTGATTTTTGCTCCGATTATGTAGTATACTAATTCTGATTTTATATCCTGGGTTTTGCAGCAAAGCAAGGTAAAAACAGCCCTCAACCGCTTATGTATAAACGGTTTTGGGCTTTTTGTTTTTGTCATAAAGTTATGGTGAAAATTAAGCTTTCTTTGTGTTACCGATAATTTTTTTGATGTCTTGCAGTGTTCTGTTTTTCAGACTAAAGTCAATGTTAAATTCCTGACCGATATCTTTAAGAGCATGGTTGTAGAAATTAAACAAATAGTAGTTTTCCTGATTGAGGCTGCATGATGCTTTCCTTAGACTCTCAAGGATGGTTGTTACCGGGTATTTGTGCTTAAGCCTGTGTTCAAGTATCCTCACAATGACAAGGGATATGAAACAGGTCAAAAAATGTGCATCTATGTGTTCCTTCAATGACAAGTATACCGGTCTACCTTCAAAATCGTTCTTTGTTATCTTAAACGATTCCTCTATCTTCCAAAGCCCTCTGTAAATGTCGATTATCTTGTCGTCGGATTCCTTGTATTCGCTGGTCATAATAGCATAATAGCCATCATATCTTTCTTCTTGCCTGAGCTTTTCTTCGTCAAAGCTTAGAAACTGTTTTGCGCTTTCGAGCACCTCGCCTGTAGCTACATGAAACGAAGCATAGTATTTGTGGTTATACGCTATGTTTTGATTTTAACTGTAGGATATCTTTTCAAATTTCTAATAATTGATAGGATAGTGCCATATGATAACATATTCAATTATGCGTTTTTTACTTTGCTTATTTTACCGGTACCATTTTCCTTAAGCATTATTGTTGGCCGGTACTCTTCAAAAGAAAACAGCGAACTGATTAATAATACAATAGTATTGAATACGTTTGTGTGCATAATATTATATATAATATTTGTATCTATCATCGGGGTTTATTAGACCTTGGTGTATTCAAGGATTGAAGCCGTACGAACCGAGTGGTTCACGTGTGTATCTGTGAGAGGATAGGGTGAAAATCACTTTAGCTACTTGACTGAGAGGTCGGCTAATCAGACAATGATTAGCCGACCTCTCGATATTTGTTAGTTGGTATTGAGAAATTTTACCGTATCTTACTTTGTAGGATAGTACTCTCCGGGCAGGCCGCATACAATGATATCCTTAAGTGGAGCCCGGTAGAAGGGCTCGAAACCGTTTTCCGTAACAACCCCGCAGTTTTCAAGCTTAACGCCGTCTTTCATCCATTTCTTACCGTCCCAAGTCATGCAAGCAGTTTCAAGAGCAAAGGTGTAGTTTTTCTTTATAGTTCCGCCCGGGTAATTTCCAAATATTTCTCCGGAGCCGGGAATAGTATATCCAGGGTCACCTGAACGCTGGCCGATTGGATGCCCGCCTGAGCCAAAGAAATAGCGACCGGGTTCGGGGAATTTAGGCTCGCGCCCCCATCCGCCGGGGAAGTCACCCAGCTTTAGGTACTCCTGCTGCACATCTCTTGTAGTTATACCCGGCTTTACAACACTTTGAAGTGCCATTAGAGCGTCATATGTAACAGCGTAAACCTCTTTCTGGAATTGTGTGGGTTTGTCTCCAACCAGATAAGTGCGGTATAAGTGCGGTAGAAACATGTACGGTAACCATTGTAGCTTACGCCATTGATGTCA
>CAYOKA010000081.1:0-9778 GCA_964404395.1 uncultured Oscillospiraceae bacterium
GCAGTTGTCACAAATGGTGCAGGAAGCCCAAGAAATGGGCTCTATAAGGATTTTACCGATGAGCGGGTGCAGCAGATCAGGAAGCTGGAGCAGAAGAAAGCCGCTTTTGTAGGCGAGTATTCGGCATTGGCACTGATGGATTACAGTAGTTCTGCAGTAAAGGATCCTGTAAACACAGAAGTATCTGATGAAATCAAGGAGCTGATTCTGGCAGCTAAACCGCAAATCATTTACACGCACAATTTGGCTGACAAGCATCCAACTCATGTAGCTGCAGCGATGAAGGTCATCAAGGCTCTGCGGGAGCTACCAGAGGAATCATTGCCACAGAAGGTATACGGATGCGAGGTCTGGAGGAGTCTGGACTGGGTGAATGACGAGGAGAAGGTCGCATTTGATGTTTCCGATCATCCTAATATTGCTGCGGCTGTATTGGGCGTATTCGACTCCCAAATTTGCGGCGGCAAACGTTATGACCTTGCCTCACAGGGTAGAAGGGCTGGAAATGCCACATACTTTGCATCTCATGGCACCGATGTGGCTTCCGCACTGTCCTTTGCAATGGATCTGACGCCGCTGGTGACTAATAAAAAGCTGGATATTTGCGAATATATCATGGGCTATATCGACAGATTCAGGGAGGATGTCCGCAGGCTGCTGATCGAAGGCATGATTGCCGGTGAGGTGAAGGGCTAAATCAAAGTGGAGGTATTTTCTATGAAGAACGAGCTAATACTTATTCCGTTTCCCAAGTCAGTGAAGTTTCACGAAGGTTTTTTCCGGCTGGAAAGCGGGCAGGTCATAGCCATACGGCCTGAAGAAGCGGACAGGGTGGCTGTTGCTGCTCACAGACTGAAGCAGCAAATCAGCTGCCAGACAACCCTGGAGCTAAATATTGTTGAAGCAAAGAATTCTGAGGCAGGCAGGCACATGATAACATTTGTTCAGTGCAGCTCCTTATCCGGCGAAGGCTATTACATCATCATAAGAGAAGACGGTATCGAGATCGGCTACGCTGAACCGGTCGGAGCCTTTCATGCAGTCAACACGCTCAAACAGCTCACTAAACAGTGCAAGACTGAGCTGCCCTGTATGGATATACATGACAGCCCGGATTTTAAGCATAGAGGCATCATGCTGGATATCAGCAGGAATAAGATACCTCTAATGGATACGCTGTTTGAGCTGGTTGATTTTATGGCGGACTTGAAGCTCAATCAGCTGCAGCTTTACATCGAAGGGTTTTCCTTTGCATATCCCTCATTCCCGGAGGCTGTGCAGGACGGTTCGCCTGTTACCTGTGAACAGTTTAAGGAACTGGATCATTATTGCAGGGAAAGGTATATTGAGCTGGTTCCCAATCAAAACAGCTTCGGGCATATGGAGGCATGGCTTGCCAGAGAAGAATTCAGGGTTCTGGCTGAATGCGAGGAGGGCTTTTCGGACTCCATGGGTGTCCACCAGCCTGCCGGTACCCTTGATCCGCAGGCATACGGATCTATTGAGCTGGTCCGAAAGATGACAGATGACCTGCTGCCCTGTTTTACTTCCGACTATTTTAATGTTGGCTGTGATGAGACCTATGAACTGGGCAGAGGGAAAAGCAGAGAAATATGTGAAAAAAAGGGTACCGGGCGCGTGTATCTCGATTATTTGTTGAAAATCTACAGTTTAGTCACTGCTCGCAATAAGAAAATGATGTTCTGGGGAGATATAATCAACCAGTATCCGGAGCTTGTAGAAGAGCTTCCAAAGGACATCATTGCAATGGAGTGGGGTTATGAGGCTGAACATCCTTTTGAAGGGAACCTCAACAGATACAGCAGCGCAGGCATACCATTCTATGTTTGCCCTGGAACAAGCAGTTGGTGCTCGATTTCCGGAAGATTTGAAAACATGAAGGCAAACCTGCTCAATGCCGCGGTCTATGGGAAAAAGTATGGGGCGCAGGGATATCTGACCACCGACTGGGGTGATTACGGCCACCTTCAATACCAGCCAATAAGCTATCCGGGATATGTTTATGGGGCTTGCCTGAGTTGGAATCTGAAGGGTAATATCGATATAGATATCGGTGCATATCTGGATGAATTCGTTTTTATGGATGATGCCGGAGTGATGACACAGATTATTAAAGATTTTGGCAATTATTATCTTTTTGAGAAACCGAAGGCTTTCAACCGCACATCTCTGGGTGAAATGCTTTGCATGAGCAAATTTGATGCAAAAGTACCGGAAAGCCTTTCTGAAGCTGCCCTACAGAGCATTGAAGATTATGTGGACAAAATAGTCGGGCGCATTGACACTGCATATATGCAATGCAGTGATGCCATCATTATTAATCGTGAGATGAAGAATGCCTGCAGAATGATCCTGCATAGCGTCAAGCTGTCGAGGCTTAAAATGCTGTTGCAGAAGAAGAACCGAAGCGCAGCTCTTAAAATAAAACTTATTGAGATGAAAGACGATATCAGTAGCATAATCGAAGAGCACCAAAGGTTGTGGCGCAAGAGGAACAGGCCGGGGGGACTGGAGGAAAGCACCATTGTTCTCGGCCGTCTTAAGAGCCAATATGAAATTATTTTAAATAATCTTATAAGTAAAGAGGCGGATGGTCATGAGTGATAGTAAAAAAATGAAGGCACTGGTTAAGAAATACAAACAGCCGGGGATATGGATGGATGAAGTGCCGATGCCTAAAACCGGGATTAACGATGTATTGATTAAAATAAGGAAGACATCTATTTGCGGCACAGACATTCACATTTATAACTGGGATGAATGGTCTCAAAAGACTGTCGAGACTCCTATGGTAATCGGCCATGAATTTGTGGGTACGGTTGTAAAGACGGGAAGTAATGTAAAGAATTTCAGCCCGGGCGATACGGTCTCGGGTGAGGGGCATATCGTCTGCGGAACCTGCAGAAACTGTCTGGCAGGCCGAAGACATCTGTGCAGCAGCACAAGCGGACTGGGTGTTAACCGCCCCGGCGCCTTTGCTGAATATCTTTCGATTCCGGCATCAAATGTATGGCATTGCGATTCATCCATACCGCTGGATCTATACAGCTGCTTTGATCCATTTGGGAATGCTGTGCATACGGCACTTGCGTTTGATGTGCTTGGAGAGGATGTACTGATTACCGGAGCAGGTCCCATCGGGATAATGGCGGCTGCGGTTGCAAGGTATGCCGGAGCCAGGCATGTGGTCATTACCGACATGAATGAATACCGGCTTGAGCTGGCGAAGAAAATGGGCGTCACCAGGACAGTCAATATAAAAAGCCAGACACTGCAGGAGGTAATGAGAGAGCTGGACATGAAGGAAGGCTTTGACGTTGGCATGGAAATGTCGGGAAACGGAAAAGCGCTTCAGGGCATGATCAATGCCATGTGTCACGGCGGAAAAATTGCCCTTCTGGGAATCCAAAAGCAGGATACGATGATAGATTGGGATAAGGTAGTGTTCAACGGTCTGGTGCTCAAAGGTATTTACGGCCGGGAAATGTATGAGACGTGGTACAAGATGACGGCTATGCTTCAAGCCGGTCTTGACATTTCGCCGGTCATCACACACCATTATGATCATATGAAGTTTCAGAAGGGATTTGAAGTAATGGCATCAGGCGCTTCAGGAAAGGTTATTTTAGAATGGGCATGAAAGCCAAGTTGATCTGAGTGCATGTATTTAAATAAAAAGGCGGGGTGTTTGGTATGTTAGGCAAAGCAGGGGAGCTTTATCGGGACGAAATCAAAAAGATTAAAGAAAGCGGTCTGTTCAAGGATGAACGGGTTATTACGTGTCCTCAGGGAGCGAAAATCGATACAACAGCTCGCAGGAGCGTACTGAATATGTGTGCAAATAATTACCTTGGCTTATCTTCTCATCCCGATGTGATCGAGGCAGCGAAGCAAGGTCTGGAAAAATGGGGCTATGGGCTTTCCTCTGTCAGGTTCATCTGCGGGACGCAGGAGATCCATAAAAATCTGGAAGATAAAATATCTGATTTTTTGGGAACGGAAGAGACTATTCTGTATTCATCGTGCTTTGATGCAAATGGCGGTCTTTTTGAAACGCTTTTGTCGGATCAGGATGCGGTTATCAGTGACGAACTCAATCATGCCAGCATTATCGACGGGATCAGGTTATGCAAGGCAGCACGGTATAGATATAGAAACAATGATATGACAGATCTCGAGCAGAAGCTAAAAGAGACACAGCATAAGAGGCTTCGGCTGATCGCAACGGATGGCGTGTTTTCAATGGATGGCATCATCGCAGATTTGAAGAGCATCTGCAAACTTGCTGAAAAGTATAATTCAATGGTGATGGTCGATGACAGCCACGCTGTCGGATTCATGGGGAAGACAGGGCGGGGCACCCACGAATACCATGACGTCATGGGAAAGGTCGACATAATCACAGGAACATTGGGGAAGGCGCTTGGCGGCGCCAGCGGCGGTTATTGCAGCGGAAGAAAGGAAATTATCCGGCTGTTGAGACAACGATCCAGACCCTATCTGTTTTCCAATACGTTATCGCCTTCTATTGCAGCAGCTTCGATGAAAGTGCTTGATCTGCTATCAGGATCTACCTGTTACAGGGATCTGCTGGAGAGGAACACCGGCTATTTCAGGGAAAAAATCGTAGAGGCAGGCTTTGAAATAACAGATGGAGTGCATCCCATCGTCCCGATCATGCTCGGTGATGCTGCCGTATCACAGGAGATGGCGGGAAAGCTTCTGGAGAAGGGCGTCTATGCGGTGGGCTTCTATTATCCGGTGGTTCCGCAGGGAAAAGCAAGAATAAGAGTCCAGATCTCTGCGGCACACTCCAAAGAGGATCTGGATTTTGCCGTAAAGGCATTTGCCGAGGTCAGGGAAGAGATGAAATTATAAGCAAGCCTGGCTACGGCCAGTCTTGCTTATAATCCTTACAAAACGACTTCTTTTCCGATTCTTGCGGATTCATACACCGCATCGATTATTTTCATGATCTCCACTCCATCTGCAGCGGGACTAATGCATTTTGCGCCTGTTGATATACAGTCAATAAAATGTGCAATTTCATTTTCAAAAAGTCCATTGAAGCTCAGTGCCGTATCATGTGCAGGAGTGATATCTACAAGATAATCGTTCATCTCCGAATATAATTCCAGCTTCGGATCCAGCTTTGCACTTGATTTTGAGCCAAACAGCTCAATGCCGCCGGTATCTTTGCTTATATTCAGACTGAAGCTTGTTTCGACATGTAATACCGCACCATTATCAAATCTGATCATTGCTACGGCCATATCCTCCACATCGAATATTTTACCTGCATCAGTAGAAACATAATCATTTTGCTGCTTAATATTATTTCTTGTCCCCAGCTTGTCAAAGGTGGCTCCGGTCACCGAGACAGCTTTCGGCTTATCCATTAGAAAACGTACAAGATCGATCACGTGCACCCCGAGATCGATTAACGGTCCGCCCCCTGAGCGCTTCTTATCCCCAAACCAGCCGCCGGGGTATCCGCATCTTCTCAAATAGGATACTTTTGCATAATAGATATCACCCAGCATTCCGGTATCAATAAAATCCTTGAGTACTTTCGCATCATTTCCAAACCTTCTTACAAAACCAATCATCAGAAGCTTACCGGATTCTTCAGCCGTTTTTTCCATTTCAAGCGCTTCCTGTGCGTTTATCGCCATGGGCTTCTCACATAAAACATGCTTACCGGCTTTTAGCGATGCTATTGCCGCAGGCGCATGCTCACTGTTCCAGGTACATACACTTACTGCATCCAGCTCAACAAGCTTCAGCATCTCGTTGTAATCAGTGAACACATGTCTAATTCCATACTTCTTTGAGTAGTTCAAAGCTCTTTGCTTGTTAATATCGCAAACAGCATACAACTCCACATTTTCCAGTGCCTTGTAACCAGTAATATGGCATTCGCTTATGCTGCCGATACCAATAATTCCAACCTTTATATTTTTCATTGATATTGACCTCCCTCCCAATGCTCATCGGTTATTTATCCATCGCATGAATTGACCGTTTCAAGAACTCAATCGCTGCTTTGATATCTTTTTCCGGATTTTCTCCCACTTCTCTTTCAATGGTAAGAAAGCCGGTATACCCTATGGAATCCAATGCCTTGAGATATTCAGGGAAATCGACGCTTCCTTCTCCTAAAGGAACCTCCCTGAAAGTTGCTTCGGATTGTATGGCATCTTCAATCATACCGTAAATCACTTCAGGGTCACCTTTTTTCAACATAATACCGTCTTTGGCATGGGTGTGCACAATGTAATCCTTCAGGGTAAACACTGCCCGAACCGGATCATCTCCTGTTACCATTGCGAGGTTTGCAGGGTCCAGATTCACCCGGACTCCTTTTGATCTTAAGCTATCCAGAAACTTTTTCAGTACTTCAGCTCTTTCCGGACCCGTTTCGATTGCAAACCGGGCGCCTACCTGGTCGCCATATTCACCAAGAGCTTCGCAGGCTTCCCGCAGTATTTCCCACCTCGGATGCTTCTGATCTTCAGGAATAACTCCGATATGGGTAGTAATAATATCTGTATTGAGCTCCTTTGCCAGATCCATGATTCTTTTGGATTTTTCAATTTTCAAACCGTTGCTTTCCCGATCAGTAAATCCACTGCCCAAATCACCGCAGAGTGCTGAAATGACAAGTCCGTTTGAAGTAACCCTGTCAAGAAACTCCTTTCTTTGCTTTACCGAAAGATTTTCAGGAGCCATCGCACCGTTTGTAGCATATACCTGTATTCCTGCTGCACCGACCTCTTTTGCTTTCCGGATTCCTTCCCTTATACCGAGCCTGAAGGAATCAATTATCACACCAATCTTGAAATTTGCCATACCCATTCCCTCCATTCACATAAAAGCACTTTGCTAATATGTTGGTTCTATTGTATTATTATAGAAGTATAGTAAATCATTTTCATGAATTAACTTGCTAAATATTAGCATAATATTGCTGTATTTTGGGGGCTGGTATGGACAACGATTGCTTATTGTATGAAGAAATGGACATGATGGATCAGAACCTTCCGATCATATTTCATCATTATAACTTAACGAAGAAGGATACAGATATCTGTTTCACCTGCCATTGGCATGAGAAAATTGAGTTATTGTATTTTATACAGGGTGAGATATTGGTTAAATGTAATCTGCTGGAGATGCAGGCAAAGGAAGGCGATCTTATCGTTGTTAACAGCAATGAGCTCCATCAGGGGTATTTTGTATCGAAATCGGTAGATTATTTTTGCATTATTTTTGACACTTCTCTATTGCAGAGCCGGTATATAGACACCTGCGAAGTGAAGTATATCAGCCCTATATCGAAAAACCGTATATTGTTCAGAAATAAAATTGAAAAGGACAAACAAGTAACAAAGTTGATTCATGAATTTGTAAATGAATATGAGGCAAAGAAAATCGGATATGAGCTGGCGGTGAAAGCAACTCTCTATCAATTGCTGGTTATTCTTCTCAGGAACCACGTCCAATTAGCTTTGACCGCAAAGGAATACGATTCCCGCATAGGAAATCTTAAAAGGTTTAACTGCGTATTTGAATACATCGAAAAGAATTATGACGAAAAAATTACCATTGATCAATTATGTTCGATGGTTAATATTAGCCGTTTTCATTTTTGTCGTGTATTTAAGAGCATAACTGAAAAAACCCCGTTGGAATACTTAAATAAATTAAGGATTAACAAGGCTTACCACCTTCTGGAGAACGGCGATGTTAATATTACTGAAGCAGCTATGGCATGTGGGTTTGACGACATGAATTACTTTAGCCGCATGTTTAAAAAATATAAGAATGAATCTCCTTCATCTGTGCTACGGAGAAAAAGAAGCACACAGGTATATGAATAGAATTGTAGGGAGGAACCTATGTATAAGATATTGATTGTTGATGATGAACCCATGGTAATTCATGGCTTGTGCAGACAGATTGACTGGGAATCATACAGCTTGGTGCTTGCAGGAACAGCTGAAACCGGAGAAGGCGCGTTGTCAATACTCAAAGAGAAGCCTGTGGACATCCTTTTTACTGATATTTGCATGCCAAAGATGGACGGCCTTGCTCTTATTTCAGCGGCAAAAGAACAAAATCCATTCCTTCGCAGTGTGATCATAAGTTCACACACTGAATTTGACTATGCGAAAAAAGCCCTCTTGCTCGGGGTTGAGAATTATTTGCTCAAACCTATTGATCAAAGGGAGTTGGACAAGACACTCGAGAAGACGATTGATAATCTGGACCGGGATCGCATCAGTATTCAGAAGGATGAACCTGGTTCGTCTGAGTTCAGGAGCAACATACTGGACAGGTGGGTGAACGCCGCTATACAGGATTATGAATTTTATGAGAGGGCAGAGCTGCTGCATATAAATCTCTCCGCACAGCAATATGAAGTGTGCGTAATAGACATTATTGATTCTGATACGGCGAGCCAAAAGCTGCTGCATGCGAAATTATTGCTTGAAAAATGCCAAAGCATTTTTCCCCCTGCCTTTGAAGGGGAATGCTTCATTGACAGATGCAGCAGGGTTGTAATTGTTTTTTGCGGCGACGAGCTTTGTAATAAACAGAAGGAGCTTGAGCAGCTTATAAAAAAGATAATGGCGGATAGCCTGAGCAAAGAAATGAAGCTTTTTGCCTGTATGAGCTCCATTTCAGACGGAGTGGAATACGTTGCACATTATTATGCGGATGCAGTGGAATATTTAAATTATCGATTTATAGACTCTGGTACTGATTACATTTTCTGTGGAGATATTTTGCACAAATATAATTCATATGGTTGTGAGCCGATCTTTGTACAGTTTACGAAGGCATTTGCACAGGAAGATCATATACAGATAAGAAATGCGGTAAAAAATCTTTTGGATCTTTGTTCCGGCGCTTCATTGAAAACTGTTAAACAATGTGTAGTACCATTTTTAATCATGCTTGTCAGACAGATGAATAAATCGGGGCACATGTCAGAAGTGCTGCCCAGTGCAGCAACAACTGGATTCGCCTCGCTGGATGCAATAGGCTCCATAGAAGAGTTGGAAATATGGTTTCTTGGCATCATTAGTCAATCGCTTGAAGTGATTGGAAAGCGCAAGAAATCCCTCCATTTATTAGTACAGAACACTTTGGATATTCTAAGGGAGGATTATTATAATACGGATTTATCTCTTAAGACAATTGCCGCAAGCTTTAAAGTGAGTCCAGCTTATTTGGGACAGCTTTTCAGAGATGCAACCGGAAAATATTTTAATGATTATCTTACTGAGACCAGACTGCAGGCATCAAGGGAGCTTTTGCTGGGAACAGACTTGAAGATAAGGGAGATCCTATATCGTATCGGCATACCAAATCAGAGCTATTACAATCGGGTTTTCAAAAAGGCATATGGTTTGTCTCCGCTTGCCTTTAGATATAATAAGAAACAGTCGAAAGCAGTTACCCCATAATTAGTACCAAAATAAATAGTTATTGCTATTTAACTATAATTGGCTCTCTTCTATACTTAAGCTATGCTAAAGATTTAATACACATTCACGTTGGGAGCTGATTACCATTAAACTCAGTACTGTTTACAAAAAATCCGGCTTCAGATTGTTTCTGATGTCTTTACCTTTTCTGGTAGCCGTTTTTGTGTTTAACTATTTACCGTTGTATGGCTGGAGCTATGCTTTTTTTGATTATCATGCCGGTATGCAGCTTAAAGATTGTACTTTTGTTGGCTTAAAGT
>CAYOKA010000082.1:0-9587 GCA_964404395.1 uncultured Oscillospiraceae bacterium
AGAAGCACCACAGCAATCGGACAAGCAGGCCGGCAAGCTGAGCCTGAGGAGGGAACAGAAGGTTGAAAAGGCTTCGGCCCAGACAACAGTACCGAAAAGGTTTAGAACAGGCAAGTATGTAAGAAAGGAAACCAAGAGTAAAAAGCAATATTTATTCAATATATTAATGATTGTTGTGGCCTTTGCTGTTGGATTTGTAATTGCTACCATTCTTCAACCGCCCGGGAGCAAGCCTGAGGATGCTCCGGTACAGCCTGACCAAAGCGCAATTGAAGCTGCTGTCAATGAGGTGAAGGCTGAGCATAAATTGGAGCTGGATGAGTTGGACAATAGGATTGCAATGTTGCAGAAGGATAAGGAGAGCGCATTAGCACAAGCGGATTATTATAAGACCTCGCTGAAGCTTTATGAAATAGAATCCCTGACCGCAGACAGGAGATATCAGGATGCTGCCGATATACTTCTTCTTATGAAGACTGTTGAGTTTAAGGATTCGGAAAAGGAAAAATTCGATAAGCTATATGAGAAAGTCATGCCTCTAGCTGCAAAGGCTGCGTACGATCAGGGCTACAAGCTGTACAATTCCAGACAATACCCAGAGTCATTGAAAAGCTTTGAGAGGGTACAGGTATATGACCCAGAATATAGCCGGATGGATGCCACCCTTTATTATATGGGCAGGTGCAATCAGTTTGCGGATAATTCCAGAACCGCTGTGGCACTCTTCCAAAAGCTAATAGATAATTATCCTAGAAGCGGTTATGTTAAAAATGCTAAAGCTAGACTAAACGAATTGACAAGGATTCCTTAATTTTTTTCTTTTAATCTACACTTATTTGTATTATCATATTAGGAATGACAGTTGTTAGAAATGATCAAGGGGGTCACTTAATGCTTTATGAAAGCACCCGCGGTGGGGTGAAAAATGTTTTATCGGTTGAGGCAATAAAAAGGGGTCTGGCAGCCGACGGAGGTCTTTTTGTACCCCAAGATGTTGTAAAGCTTACACCGGATGAGATTTATTCACTGGCTCAGATGAATTATAATGAAAGAGCAGTCTATATACTTGAACGGTTTCTTGATGACTATACCTTCGAGGAATTAACAGAATGCGTGAACGGCGCCTATTTTGACGGAAAATTCGAAGGCAATCATGTTGCTCCTGTTAGAAGGCTCAGCAACAGCGCATATGTAATGGAGCTTTGGCATGGTCCGACCTATGCATTTAAGGATGTTGCGCTGCAGATTCTGCCTCGGTTGCTGACAAAAGCAAATCTGAAAACAAATGAAAGCTCAGAGACGGTTATTCTGGTTGCTACCTCCGGAGATACCGGAAAGGCAGCCTTAGAAGGATTTAAGGATGTGGAGGGTACAAGGATAATTGTATTTTTCCCCGAAAACGGTGTGAGTCAGGTTCAGAAGATGCAGATGGTTACTCAGGAAGGCGGGAATGTATATTCCCTAGCAGTAAAGGGCAATTTTGATGATACGCAAAATGGTGTAAAAGCAATTTTTTCTGATAAAGAATTGAGAGAAAGGATGCTGGGTAATGGGTTAAGGTTCTCTTCTGCAAATTCGATTAACTGGGGCAGGCTTGTACCCCAGATAGTTTATTATTTCTCGGCTTATGCCGATCTGCTTGCAAATGGCCAAATCATCGCGGGAGAAAAGATTAACTTTACAGTGCCTACAGGAAATTTCGGCAATATACTCGCCGGATGGTATGCGAATGAAATGGGCTTGCCTGTAGGTAAGCTGATTTGTGCATCCAATGAGAACAATGTTTTGACCGAATTTATTAACTCAGGTATCTATGACCGCAAAAGAGATTTTAAAAGGACTATTTCACCATCAATGGATATACTTATTTCCAGCAACCTGGAAAGGCTTCTCTATGAGCTTTCGGGGCATGATGGGAAACAGGTTCTCGAGTGGATGGGCATGTTGAAGAATGAAGGCAAGTATACGGTAGACACGCAAATGAAGCAAAGGGTTTCTGAATTATTTTGGGGCTCCTATACCACTGAGACCGAGACAATTGAGACGATTAAAGATGTCTATGACGATTATGGATATGTCATAGATCCGCATACGGCTGTAGGAGTCGATGTTTACGATAAGTACCTCATATCCACCGGAGATATGACTAAGACAGTAATTGTATCCACCGCAAGCCCCTTTAAATTCAATGAAAGTGTTGCAAAGGCCATTCTAGGGGAAGAGGCCGTTAAAGGGAAATCAGAATATGAGCTGCTGGAGCTTCTGGCTCAGGAGTGCGGGCTTGAGGTACCAGCTGGTCTTGATGGTTTAGAGACTAAGGAAATACGCCACACAGAGGTATGTAAAATGAATGAAATGAAGCAGAAGGTAACACAAATTTTGCGCTTATGATGTCAACCTGCCTTAATGTGACTGATAATTAGACAGACTAAAAATATTAGAGGTACCACTAAAGCAATCAAAATGATTGCTTTTTTTGGACTTATCTCAAATTTCGAGTAGAAACTTGAACTGACCTCTCTAATAAGGCTGATAAACCTTTCTTTCGAGGGAGCTATTGCTAGTATGTGAACTTTCGGTAATCGGCTTTTCATATTGCTAATTTATTCGGAGATTATTTCGTTTATACTACTGGGGCCTGTTTTGGGCGGTCAAAACAGGCTTGGGTTTACATAATTTGTTCGTTGATTTGAAAGCAGCCATCCTGTAAGGTTATAAGTACACACCCCATTTGTGAAGGGGACAGAAGGGGACAGGGAGGATTGGTTACAGTTGAGGTTCAGGATCACATGTCTAAATACATTAATTATAGTATTCATTTTTACCTTTTCCAGCCTGGTGCTACCGCATATACAGGGGCAAGAAGTATGGGGCGCAGTAATCCAGCCGGCCCAAAATGCGGATGATAGTGCAGCTCAAAATGCAAATCGAAGCGGGCGTTTTAATATGAGCTATATATATTTTGGAAACTCCGCGGCTTACACGAAGCATGTGGATGATACGAAGGGCTCGCTGGATGCCATTTCACCCAGCTATTTTAATCTGGAAGATGACGGCAGGCTAAAGCTCACAGGAGCAGTGAATCGAGATTTTATTAGTGACATGCATGACAGAGGAATAAAGGTTACACCATTTTTAAGCAATCACTGGAATCAGCAAATCGGTATAAATGCTCTAAACAACTCGGACCAGCTGACCTCTCAGATAGTGGCTGCCATCTCGGAATACAATTTGGACGGAATAAATGTAGATATTGAAAACCTGACGGAGGATCAGAGGGATAGTTATACGAATTTTGTACGATTGCTCAGAGAGAAGCTTCCGGCTGAAAAAAGCGTTTCTGTTGCCGTAGCGGTGAATCCTTATGGGATGGAGGAAGGATGGCAGGCTTCTTATGATTATGCCGCCCTGGCTCAATACAGTGATTACCTGATGCTGATGGCCTATGATGAGCACTATCAGGGTGAGACGGAGAATCCCGGAAGTGCACCTGGGCCTGTGGCAAGTTATAAATTCACTGAGGACTCTATAGAGGCAGCACTGAAAGAGGTTCCCGCCGATAAGCTCGTTTTGGGAATAGCTTTTTACGGGAGGCTCTGGAAGCGCGGAGCTTCATACGGAGGGTACGGCATAAGTAATAATATAGTGGAGGAGCTAATCCAAAGATATAATGGGAAAGTAATTTATGACTATGGACGAAAATCCCCAAAGGCTGTTATAACAATAGCTGCAAAGGATAAAAAGCCCGTGATATTTGGGAAAGCTCTTGAAGCGGGAACATATGATATATGGTTTGAAAACGAGGCTTCCATCAAAAGCAAACTGGAGCTTGTGGGTAAATACAATTTGAAGGGGACAGGGAGCTGGAGCCTCGGACAGGAGACAGAGAGCACATGGGACTACTATTCATTGTGGCTTGAAGGTATATATTTTGGTGATATTCAGAAGCATTGGGCAAAAGCATCTATCCTCACCGTTTTGGATAATGGATGGATGATTGGCATGTCTGGGACTCAATTCATGCCGGACTCCCCGATGACAAGAGCCCAGGCGGCGACGCTTTTTGTTAGGGTGCTTGGTATTGAACCTACCGAAGCACCGGGCGGTCAGTCGGCATTTTTCGATACAAAGAATCACTGGGCATCTTCTGAAATTGAAGCAGCCAGGCAGTACGGGCTTGTGGAGGGAGTAGACAGCGGTAAATTCAGCCCCGACAGCGCACTTACCAGAGAGCAGATGGCTGTACTCCTTGACCGCATTTTGAAGCTTGAAAGCCAGACGGTTGAAGGCTTCCCTGATGTATCAGCAATAAAGACACCATGGTCATTCGATGCTATTGGCCGAATGGCTTCGGCGGGGCTGTTGGCCGGCTTTCCTGATGGCAAATTCTATCCTAAGACTGCTATTACCCGTGGGCAAATGGCAGTACTTATGGAACGGTCAGCTTCACATATAAAAGGGGAGGTATTCTCAAAAAATACCAGATAAATAACTCTAAGACCTTTCTTAAAGCCAATGTTCAAGGCATGTTAAATAATTACAATGTACTTTGTATACAAGATTTAATTATATTTTTGCTTTTTGCTATAGCTTGTGTGTAATAAACATGCTAGAATATTATACGAAACAGCCCGGTATTTGATCGGCGTTTTTTATCCACGGAATTCTGTACTGTTGTAATACGCATTCAGCTTTCGTGGCTTTGATTTGTACAGATAGAAGCAGGGGAAGAGGTGGTTTGGTTGGTGAAAGCGGTAAGACTGTTTAAAGGAGGCATAAGGCCTGAGCATAACAAGACGACATCAGATATGCAGACCGTTGAGATGTCATTGCCGTCAAAGGTGGTTATCCCAATGCTCCAGCATGTCGGAGCGCCATGCGAGCCTATTGTCAAAAAGGGTGATCGTGTTTTGGTAGGGCAAAAAATCGGGGATTCTGAAAAAGCGATATCTGCCCCCATCCATTCAAGTGTGTCCGGTATTGTCAACAGCATTAAGACTGTACGCTATTCCAACGGTGCCGAGGTTTTGGCGGTTGAAATCAAGCCGGATGGGCTGCAGGAAATACATGGGAGCGTAGTAGCTCCTGATTACACCGATAGGGAAAGCCTAATAAAGTCAATAAGAGAATCGGGAGTGGTAGGGCTGGGGGGAGCAGGGTTCCCCACATCAATAAAACTATCTCCGCCGCCCGGAAAAAAGCTCGATACTCTGATCATAAATGGTGCGGAATGTGAGCCCTATATTACATCTGATTTCAGAGAGATGATGGAAAACCCCGAGGGAATTATTGAGGGCACCAAAAGGGTTATGGAGATCACCGGTGTAAATAAGGCTTTCATTGCGATTGAGCAAAACAAGCAGGAGGCTATCGACAAGATATCTTCTCTGCTGAAGGAATCCGAAGATATTGACGTTGTACCGCTGCGTACGCGCTATCCTCAGGGCGGAGAAAAGCAGCTCATTTATGCGGTGACCGGCAGGAAGGTTCCAGTTGGCAAGCTGCCAGCCGAGGTTGGTGTGCTGGTACAGAATGTGGCTACCGTTTCGTTTATTGACAAGTATCTAAAAACGGGGATGCCCCTAATTAAAAAGAAGATTACTGTGGACGGCGGCGCTGTTGTGAAGCCAATGAATGTGGAGGTACTGATAGGAACACCGTTGCAAGAGGTGTTTGATTTTTGTGGCGGCTTTTTAGAGGAGCCTCGGAAGATTATTATGGGTGGTCCAATGATGGGTGTAGCTCAGTATTCGCTGGATAGCTCGGTATTGAAGCAAAATAATGCTCTTTTAGCATTGACTGATGGGCAGGCACAGGAAAAACCGGAATCGGTTTGTATCCGATGCGGCAGGTGTGCTATGGTCTGTCCCATGTCATTGCTTCCCCTTTATATTAATTCAAATGTAATGAGAGGCAATTTTGAAGAGCTTGAGAAATACCATCCCAACGATTGTATGGAATGCGGTTGCTGTTCCTATGTATGCCCTGCATCAAGGCATTTGACGCAATCAATACGCCAGGCCAAGGCGGAGTTAAGGAAAATGGCCGATAGAGAAAAAGGGGGGAATAAGGGGAATGGAAATTAACCTGATAGCCGGCTCGTCACCTCATGTTAAGAGCGGTGAGAGCACACAGAAAATTATGAGGGATGTTATCATTGCATTATTTCCTGCGGTGCTTGCCTCTGTTTATTATTTCAAGGTTAACGCTGCAATGATTATACTTGTAACCGTAGTCGCCTGCGTTTTATCTGAGTATGTGTGGAATAAGATAACCAGGAAGCCGAGTACCATTTCTGACCTTAGCGCCGTTGTGACGGGAATTCTTCTTGCATTCAACCTTTCACCCGCTGTTCCGGTCTGGATTGCTGCTATCGGCGGTGCATTTGCCATCATTATTGTAAAGCAGCTGTTTGGAGGGCTGGGACATAATTTTGTCAACCCGGCACTTGCAGCCAGGGCATTTATGATGGCTTCCTGGCCTGTTCAGATGACGACCTGGCAGCTGCCCGGATGGGACGCGGTCAGTTCGGCAACACCGCTGGCATTGGTTGAAGAAGGCAGTGAAGCTGTGGGACAGCTTCCCCAGCTCAGAGATTTATTTTTAGGGAATATCGCCGGTACTATCGGTGAGACATCTGCGTTGGCATTGCTGATAGGAGCTGCCTACCTTTTTATCAGGAGAATTATCACACCTGAAATACCATTCGCCTTTATTGGCACAGTTGGCATTATGACTTGGATACTCGGCGGTGCACAGCCCTTTACCGGAGATTACCTTTATCACATTTTTTCCGGCGGTCTGATGCTTGGAGCCTTTTTTATGGCAACGGATTATACTACCTCACCGGTGACAATCAAGGGAAGGCTTATCATGGGCGTGGGCTGCGGACTATTAACATCGGTTATTAGGTTGTACGGAGGGTATCCGGAAGGAGTATCCTATTCCATACTTCTTATGAACCTTGTTGTACCTATGATTGACAGATATTTGATTCCAAAGAGCTTTGGAGGAGGTGCCGTAAAGAATGCGTGATATGATGAAGCCGACATTATCGCTGTTTATTATATGCCTTGTTACGACCTTCTGTCTTGCCTTTGTATATGGCATTACAAAGGATACTATTGTGGAGCGTATGGAAAAGGATACCGAGGAGCAAAGGAGAATGGTCTTAAGTGAGGCCGATAGCTTCGTGGAGCTTGACGGTTGGGAGAAGCAAGATCAAAGCGGCCTTATAAGTCAAGCCTATGCTGCTTATAAGGGCGAAGAGCTTGTGGGATATGTTTTCAACGCACTGCCTAAGGGTTATGGCGGGGAGATTGCCGTCACAGTAGGCGTAAACAAAAACAATGAGATTAGCGGTGTTAAGATAGGTAGTAACGAAGAGACCCCGGGGCTTGGCGCTAAAGCTGCGGATGATGCCTTTACGGGGCAGTATACCGGCAAGGACATTAGTAGTGTCTTGAAAGTGACCAGAGTGCCGGCTAAGGCAGATAATGAGATACAGGCTGTAAGCGGTGCTACGGTCAGCTCAAGGGCAGTAACTAAGGCGGTTCAGGCTTCTGCAGAGCTTGGTGAAAAGCTGTTGGATGGAGGTGATGCGAAGTGAATCTGTTTAAAGTTTTTAAGAACGGCATTATAGATGAAAACCCAACCTTTCGCCTTGTGCTTGGCACTTGCCCCACGTTAGCCATAACGACTTCGGCAATAAACGGCATAGGTATGGGACTTTCAACGACAGCCGTTTTAATTGGCTCTAACATAGTAATTTCACTTCTTAGAAAGTTTATTCCGGCAAAGGTAAGAATGCCGGCATTTGTTACAATCATTGCCGGTTTCGTTACGATTGTTCAGCTACTGCTAAAAGCGTATGTGCCGGCCTTGGATAAGGCGTTGGGTATTTATATCCCGCTTATTGTTGTAAACTGTATCATAATGGCCAGGGCAGAATCCTTTGCATCGAAGAATCCGGTGCTTGATTCTGCTGTTGACGGATTAGGTATGGGAATAGGATTTACGATTGCAATTACACTCATCGGAAGCATCAGAGAGATTTTAGGTAATGGCAGCTTTTTCGGAATGCCACTTTTCGGAGAGGCAGCAAGTCCGGCATTAGCTATTATACTACCTCCCGGAGGCTTCCTGATATTTGGGCTTGCAATAGGGCTTGTGAACCTTATTACAAACAGGCAGGTATTGAAAACGGGCTGCAGCACTAATGGCGGAGCTTGCGAAGGCTGTGGAATGCCATGCCCTATGGAGATATCTGAGAAAGAGGGTGAATAATAATGCTTCAAAGTATACTTATAACGTTTATATCGGCAGTTTTTATTGATAACTTCGTAGTTGTTAAGTTCTTGGGCATTTGCCCCTTCCTTGGTGTTTCTAAGAGAGTAAAGACAGCTGTGGGTATGGGTGTTGCCGTTATTTTTGTAATGGGACTTGCATCAGCAGCTACATGGGCAGTTCAATCACTTGTTTTGGACCGGCTGGGGCTGGAATATCTTCAGACGCTTACTTTTATACTAGTTATCGCAGCCCTGGTACAGCTGGTGGAGATGGTTCTGCAAAAGACAAGTCAGGCGCTGTATAAGGCGCTGGGCATTTATCTACCGCTTATTACGACAAACTGTGCTGTACTTGGCGTTTGCATATTGAATATAGAGGCAGAGCACAATTTCCTTATTTCTGTGTTGAATGGTGCATTTTCAGGAGTAGGCTTTACGCTGGCAATCGTACTGTTTGCAGGTATAAGAGAGCGTCTTGAAACTGCAGAGGTTCCCAGATGCCTTGAAGGATTCCCGATTTCGCTGATTTCGGCATCCTTGGTTTCACTGGCATTTTTGGGTTTCCAGGGTTTACTTAAATGAAGATCCGGAGGGATGATATATGGTTGATGTAATAATAGCGGTAGCAATAGTCGGCGCACTCGGGTTGATTTTTGGGATAGGTCTGTCCTACGCTTCAAAAGTATTTGCGGTCAAGGTGGATGAAAGAGTGACGCAGGTGCGTAAGGTTCTGCCAGGGGCTAACTGCGGTGCTTGTGGCTTATCGGGTTGTGACGGGTATGCGACTGCGGTGGTAGAGGGACAGGCAGATACAAACGCCTGTCCTGTAGGAGGCACTGCAGTGGCTGAACAGGTTGCTGCGATTATGGGCGTTGAGGCTGGGGAATTTAAAAGGACTGCGGCAAGAGTTTTGTGCAATGGGCGCTCAAGCGTGAGTAAAGAAAAATATGATTATCAGGGAATAAACAGCTGTGCTGCTGCTTCACAGCTTTTTAGCGGACATAAATCCTGTGCATATGGATGTCTCGGACATGGTGACTGTGTGGCTGCATGCAAGTTTGATGCTATAACTATTACAGGCGGTATAGCAAGGGTTATAGAAGATCGTTGTAGAGCCTGCGGGATGTGTGTGCTTGCATGCCCCAAGGGTTTGATTGAATTGATAGATAAGACCAAGAAATACTCCGTCATGTGCAAATCAGGGGATAAGGGCGCCGTCACCAAGAGCAACTGCCAGGTTGGTTGCATCGGCTGCATGCGCTGTATCAAGGTCTGTGAACATGACGCAATCCATATGGA
>CAYOKA010000083.1:0-9562 GCA_964404395.1 uncultured Oscillospiraceae bacterium
GCTATTTCCCCTACGTTTCTTGGATTTGAAAAATGATCCATAACTTTTTCACTGTACATAATCCATTCCTTCTTTCTATAGTGTCATTAAGCCTACAAACTACACTGTCAGCTCCTGGCTGGGCTGCTTGGGCATATTGCTAAGCCTTTGCTTACAATGTGCCTCATACAAGGGAGACATTTCTCTCAATCTTTGCACAATACCCGGCAGCACTTCCATCAGATAATCTACATCTGCGTCTGTATTGTCTTCTCCAAAAGTTATCCTCAGAGAACCATGAGCGGTTTCATGGGGAAGGCCAAGAGCCAAAAGCACATGTGACGGATCAAGGGAGCCTGATGTGCAGGCTGAACCACTGGATGCGGCAATTCCTTTCATATCAAGCAAAAGTAAGAGCGATTCCCCTTCAATGAAATCGAATGAGAAGTTAACATTCCCGGGAAGTCGATTTGTTCTATGCCCATTTAACTTGATAAATGGAATTGTCTCCTCTATTTCTTTAATAGTCCTGTCCCTCAGTGCGGTAAGCTTTTTATTGTAGTGCTCAGTATTAGCAACCGCAATTTCCAGCGCCTTTGCCATTCCTACAATGGCCGGAACATTTTCCGTACCTGCCCTCCTGCCCCTCTCCTGAGCGCCTCCGTGGATGAAAAATGATAGCTTGACACCCTTGCTGACATAAAGGGCGCCAACACCCTTGGGACCGTAAAACTTATGAGCAGACATGGATAGCATATCAATATTCATATCCTGAACATAAATATTAACGTTTCCCATGGCTTGTACAGCATCGGTATGAAAGATTACGCCTTTCTCCTTCGCTATCTTCCCTATTTCAGTTATAGGCTGAATTGTACCGATTTCGTTATTGGCAAACATGATAGAAATTAAAATCGTATCAGGTCTGATTGCTGATTCTACCTGCTCGGCACTAACCAAACCGTCTATATCAACCGGTAGGTAGGTGACTTCAAAGCCATCCCTTTCAAGGTACTGGCAGGTATGCAACACAGCATGATGTTCGATGGCTGTGGTTATAATATGCTTACCTTTTTGTCGGTTTGCATAGGCAACACCTTTGAGCGCCCAGTTGTCAGCCTCTGTCCCCGACCCTGTAAAGAAGATTTCCCTTGGCTGTGCACCAATTGCCTTTGCAACAGTCTCCCTGGCCTCTTCTATGGCCTTTTTACTATCTCTGCCAATAGAGTATATGGAAGAAGGATTACCGTATTTCCGGTTGAAATATGGCATCATCGCTTCTATTACTTCCGTCCTTACCGGCGTGGTAGCCGAATGGTCAAGATAAATAGTTGTATCATTCATAGCATGCAGCTCCTTTAAATATAAAAAATCTTTTTATATGCTTATCGTATAGCAATCAAATCTTCTTTCTCGTTACTGTTTGTGATGTAATCATCCACAAGTTCTTGCAAGGTAATGTTGTCTATAACATTGTTAATACCATCGCGTATTTTTTCCCATACGCTCCTTGTTACACAATAATCTGAATTTTCACACAGATGCCCTTCCCCATTCTCTGAAACACAATCTGCGGGAGCCATTGAACCCTCAAGAGCTCTCAATATATCACCGACTGTTATGTTCTCCGCTTTATCTCCAAGCAAGTATCCGCCTTGAGAACCGCGTAGGCTTTTGACCAGCTTTGACTTTTTCAATGCTGCAAAAAGCTGCTCTAAATAACTCTCCGACAGCCCCTGCCTTTCTGCAATGCTTTTTAAAACGACCTGCCCATCACTGTTGTGAATAGCCAAATCCAGCATTGCTTTCAAGCCATATCTTCCTTTGGTAGAAAGCTTCATGTCCTCGCCTCCACATTAACTCCTTAGTATTATTCTTACCAACATTTATTGCCCTAAAACAATTCCCAGTAAATTAGTCGGTATTGTTTTATAGATTAGCACTATGATTTCCAAATGTCAACAAAAATATTTGATATGTTTGAGTTAAATTACAGGTTATATTATAGGAAGTGTAGACCCTCCGTGGGGCATGAGCAACACACGAGCATCCGATCCAAGCTGCGCAAAGGCACTTGACAAAGCCTCTTCCATACTATCGAAAGGCTCCATATAGAGCTTTTTCGACATCTCCGCTGGCATATCGGATACTATAAATACTCTTGCCTTCTTCTCCACTAAAGCGATTGCCGCAGCCTTGTGACCTCCAAGCTCAAAGCTTTCCTTGATTTTCATTACAAGGTCGTCAGGTGAAGTTGACTCATTAATCCATCTTTCAAAAACAGCTTCCCCGTATCCTTCAGAGCATGAGGCCAGCAGGATTATAATGCCACCCTCGCGAACAGCATGTTTAGCATTGTCAAGAGCCTTTTGCGCTTGATAAAGATTTATATCCTTGGGGAACCCGCCGGGTGTTGTTATGACGATGTCCGCCTTTTCGGGTATTTTAATCTTATATAAATTGTCAAGAAAACGGCAGCCTTCCCTGTGCGCTAGTATGTGGTGCCCTGCCACCGCTTTTATAATTGATTTATTCTCATCAAGTACAACATTTAGAATAAAATCAATGGTAATAAAATCAACAACCTCTTCAATGTCCTGCCTGACGGGGTTGTCTTCTATCGCTCCTGCTCTGGCGGAATCTTTTACCATGGCGCTATGGTTGGCTTGAATGGCTGCTCTGGTTGAAACGCCCGGCATTACGGCCTTGGCGCCGCCACTATATCCGGCAAAGTAGTGAAATTCGATATTTCCGAGACAAATGATTCTGTTTGCATCGGCGACCTGATCGAATATCTCAACAGGTGTACCGCGAGAAGTAGTTCCCAGCATCCTACAACATGTTACATCGCTGTCAACGCATTTGATTTTCTTGTATACATCTTCACCCACAAGATATTTTTTTTCGTCCTCAGTGTGCTTTCTATGACTTCCCAGCGCAAATACTATGGTTATATCGTCGCAGCTCACGCCAGCCTCGAGCAATTCGTCAAGTAGCGCAGGTAATACAATCTTTGATGGCATAGGACGGGTAATATCACTGGTGACAATGACAATGCTCTCACCCGGCTTCACTATAGCAGAAAGCCTTTGTGTTCCGATAGGATACTGAAGTGCCCGCTTAACCTCAACAAGGCCTGTCAGCCGTGTAGCTATGCTGTTTTGCTTAAGCTCTGCCATAACATTGCTGTCATCTATATCAAATACCCTAAAAGACTTTCCAAAGCCGTACTTGAAATGCATAATAAAATCTCCCTTTTAATTCTCATTATCAGCGTCCCTATCAGAATCACTATTTTCATCAGTCTCGCTGTCGGCATTGTCGTACTCAACCAGTCTTCCTTGTAGAAGAACAAATACAACAAATATAATAATATAAACAACCGAAAACAGCTCGAAATATACTTTGAAAACAAGTAAATTCAGTAGCAAGAGTACAAATCCTATCACTAGTATCCAAGCAACGACTCTCTTCTTCATAATCACTCCTATCAGCTGTTTCTAAACCTCTCCAGCCATTCCTTGATTCTTGACTCGTAGCCGTTTGCAGTGGGCTCGTAGTATATTGTACCTGACATTTCGTCAGGGAAAAACTCTTGCTTTACTATATTCCCCGGGTAATCATGAGCATACTTGTAGCCGACACCGTACCCCTGATTTGTCATCCCTTTCACCGGAGAATTGCGCAAGTGCATAGGCACTTCGCCTGTGCGTTTGGTCTCAACGTCCTTCATAGCTCTATTTAATGCCATATAACATGAATTGGATTTGGGGCTGGTAGCAACCATTACAGTTGCATGGGCCAATAACAGCCTTGCCTCGGGCATTCCAATCATATGAATAGCCTGCGCCGCCGCAACTGCCACCTGTAGAGCAGACGGGTTAGCCATACCAACATCCTCTGATGCACAGATGATAATACGTCTTATAAGAAATTCTGCAGTTTCTCCTGCATAAAGCGCTCTTGCCAGATAAAATAATGCTGCATCAGGATTGCTCCCTCTCATGGATTTGATAAATGCACTTATATTATCGTAATGAGCTTCGCCGGATTTATCAAATGTGATGGCCTTCCTTTGCACACAGTCCTCAATGGTTTTTATAGTAATATGGACGCTGCCATCACTCTCAAGCTCCGAGGTTTCGACAGCCAGTTCAATTGCGTTCAAGGCGATACGCGCATCTCCGTTTGAAATCTCAGCCAGATATTTAATGGCATCCTCATCAGTCACCTGCATATATTCGCCTAACCCACGTTCCTTATCGGCTAAGGCATCTCGGATGATAGCTTCGATATCCGATGTATTTAAAGGCTTCAACATGAATACCGAGGAGCGTGAAATCAGCGCCTTATTTACTTCAAAATAGGGATTTTCAGTAGTAGCGCCAATCAGTACAATTGTTCCGTTTTCCACAAAAGGTAGTAGCGCATCCTGTTGGGCTTTGTTAAAGCGATGTATCTCATCAACAAAAAGAACTGTCCTGCCGCTGGGATTTAGCATAATATTTTGGGTATCGGCCACAATTCTCTTTATGTCAGCAACTCCGGCTATGACAGCATTCAGTTTCTCAAAACTGGATTTTGTCGTAGCGGCAATAATCCGCGCAAGCGAAGTCTTTCCGGTACCCGGAGGCCCATAAAGTATTATGGAGGATATTCTATCCGCCTTAATCATTCTGTAGAGCATTTTCCCTTTACCGATTATGTGATCCTGCCCCACAAATTCTTCAATGGTTCTGGGGCACATTCTATAAGCTAATGGTTCCTTCTTGTCAGGCATAATTCCTCCTGCTTTATTGTTTGTATACGCACATGTCCTCAAGCATGTTTATCATGAGTGGCAATTACAATGCTCAAGGTACACTAATAAAGCGGATATTTTTCACAAAGCTGTGCCACACCTTTTCTTACTTCGTCTGTTGATTTCTCAAAGTCAGTGATCGTTAGCTTTATTAGTCTGGCAATTTCCTTCATATCCCCCTCAAGCATGCCTCTCGTAGTAACAGCCGGTGTACCAAGCCTTATTCCACTTGTAACAAATGAGCTTAGCTTGTCAAAGGGAATTGTATTCTTGTTTACGGTAATACCTACCTCGTCCAATAGCGATTGGGCACTCTTGCCTGTTGTATTGAAATTGGTAAGGTCTACAAGTATCAAGTGGTTGTCCGTCCCACCTGAGACAAGATTAAATCCTTCATTTATTAGGGAATCTGAGAGTGCCTTTGCATTCTTTAGTATTTGTTTTTGATACAGTTTAAAGTCATCGCCCAGCACTTGTTTAAATCCAACTGCCTTCGCTGCGATTACATGCATCAGAGGACCGCCTTGTGTGCCCGGGAATACGGCAGAGTCGATAACTTTTTTGTGCTCAGCCTTGCAAAGAATCATACCCCCACGTGGTCCCCTTAATGTTTTGTGGGTAGTGGTGGTTACAAAATCGGCATAAGGAACAGGATTGGGATGAAGTCCGGCAGCAATAAGACCTGCAATATGAGCCATGTCGACCATAAGGTAAGCACCGGTATCTTTGGCAATCTCGCTGAATGCTTTGAAGTCAATAATTCTCGAATATGCACTTGCACCTGCAATAATTATTTTTGGTTTCACTTCTCGTGCTTTGCGATGTAGAGCATCGTAATCAATGTAACCGGTTTCTTCCTTGACTCCATAAAATTCAGACTTATAATACTTACCGGATATATTTCTTTTCATACCGTGGCTTAGATGACCACCATGGGATAGATCCATACCCAATATAGTGTCTCCGGGGTTCAGCACTGAAAAGAACACAGCAAAATTAGCCTGAGCACCGGAATGCGGCTGAACATTTGCATGATCGGCACCAAAAATTTCCTTAGCCCTATCTATTGCCAACTGCTCTATAACATCCACATGCTCACAACCACCATAGTAGCGTTTTCCGGGATAACCTTCGGCGTATTTGTTTGTAAGGGGTGTCCCAAGAGCCTGCAATACTGCCTCGTCCACGAAATTCTCGGATGCGATCAGTTCTATTTTATTTCTTTGTCTGTTTACTTCATTTTCTATACACTCTGCTACTTCCGGGTCTACCTTTTTTATTTGGTCAAGCTGATACATTATTTGAACCCTCCACTCAAACTTTTCCTAGTTAGATTTATTAATATAAAGAGGTCAAACCAATCGATTTGACCTTATTGTCAGTCTTTGACGAATAGCGCTAAAATGATTATAAACATTCGAAAAAAGTCTGTCAAGTTACAGCAAAAAGGCATAATTATCGTTAGCGCAATCTATTCATAAACGGTGCCAGCGGTATATAGACTGCCAGTATGCTGTAACATGATGCTATAGAACCTTATATAATTCATCGGCTTCAGGTGGCGAAATTATTTCTTTACCTTCTGCTGTTATTGCCATCTTTTCTCCTGATTGATTAAGCTTTCCTACCACTGCTGCTTCAATTCCTGCCTTCTCCAGATGTCTGACAAGACCCTTTCCGTCAGAAGTGGAAACTAACATGCAGCCGCTGGAAATCAGCTTGTAAGGATTAATACCATAACGCCGGCAAATCATTTTGGTAGCATTCCGTATTGGGATTTTATCTATAAAAACCTCTGCCCCGGTTCCGGAAGCTTCGCAAATCTCCCATACTGCGCCCAGTATTCCTCCTTCCGTAATATCATGCATGGCATTTACACCGAACTTTGCAGCTTCGAGTCCATCTTTAACAACACTGATGCTTTGCATATAGCTTTTTGCCTCATCTACTGCCTGCTTTCCTATTGTTTCAGTAAGCTCAAACTCATTTTCGTGTGCAATGATTGACGCGCCTTCCATTCCGGCATGCTTTGTAATAACAAGATCATCCCCGGCTTTCGCTCCGGTTGTGACTATTAGCTTGTCCTTAAGGCACCGGCCAACGGCTGTGCAGGAAATGACAAAACGCGACACGGCTGTCGTAACCTCCGTATGTCCTCCCAATAGATCAACATTTATGGATGCAGCGGCATCTGTTAACTGATCCATAATCAGTTCAAGCTCATCTTCTGTAGCATCGGTTGGACACAATATAGTAGCCATTATGCCCAAAGGCTCAACGCCACAAGATGCTATATCGTTACAACATATGTGAACAGCCAGGCGGCCTATTTCCTTTGCCGTACCTGTAATGGGGTCGCTTGATAGAACGCAGGTATATTTGCCAAAGTCAACGGCAGCACAGTCCATGCCGATATTTGGCCGCATAATCACTTCCTTACGCTTTTCTTGTATTTTGTTAAAAACAAGTTTCTTTAATATATCATTTGGCAGCTTTCCTATCTTCATATATGGCCCCCGAACCAAATTTATTTCTTAAGCTTTTCCTTCACCAGTTGGAACTGCTCTCTCGTAGCTTCCATAAGAGCATTATTCTGTCTGGCTGTCTGAGAACCTATAAGCCGGCTGAACCACTTTACCGCATCCTCGTAATTCCCTGCTCTGAAATTCAATTCCCCAATCATATATGTACAAGTATCTTCATCCAGCTTGTCCGCCGGGAAGGATTCATTTTCGTATGTTTCAGTGTAATACTTTAGTGCATGTTTTACAAAATCAAGTTCCTTTTCATCTTCATCACCTTTAAATCTGTAAAGCCATGCAATTCGCATGCAAACCTTTGCAAGCTCGCTGGCCTTTATTTCTCGGATCTGATGACTGATAAGAATAAGCTTAAAGGCTTCCAAGGCATCATCTATGGAGCGTTCACCCTCAAAGCTTCTCTTTGTCCATTTTGGCATTAGCTTTTTCCTTAAAGTCTCACATTCATAATTTGTTATATCAAAATACTTGTCCGCCTGTGCCGCATAACCGCAATGCTCACAAATCCAGGCATCATAAAAAAGAGGATTGATGGTTTTATAATGAACACAAAAATCGGAATCTCTCTTTTCCACCTTACAACCTCGCGATTTTACTTTTGTCACCTTAAATTTATGCTTACAGACAGGACATTCAATTTCTTTTGAATACAAGAACTCATTCATTGCGACCCCTCCCGAAAAGCTGTATTTTTCCTATTCTAATCATGCTCCTGTATTATGCCTGCAGCTGTACTATAGCTTTGATATAAATCACTGCTAAGGCTTATTTTCCCTTGAATAGGCTTATAATAGTCTTCCGTTAACTTCTGTCTCCATTGAAGCTTATTATCTCTATATGCTTCTCTATATAGAACAACACGTATTCCCTTTTTAGCCTTGCGTTCTGTTATTTTTTGACCATATTGCAGCGTGTCATCCAATGTCACAATGTCAGGCTTCGGGCTATATATCTTTATTACTTCTGACTTGAGCTTGAATATGAGGCCATCATCTCTTTTCTTCCCCAGCATGCTAATGTTTAAAGTGTTACCTTTCACAGATGCTTGAAGACATACCGGAGAATCCAGATTGTTTACAAACCTAAAATCAATGGAGTCTTCGGTAATGGTAGCATCTCTTCCCGGGCTAATGTAAGAGAGAGTCATGGAATGGTGCTCTCGCTCAATTACATCCAGTCCAGCCAGTAGTACAGTATTGTATAATGTGGAGGATACCTGGCAGACTCCTCCACCGGTGCCCTGTACAAGCTCGTTTTTAAAAATAATCGGAGCCTCTTTATATCCGTTTTCAAGAGTTCTCGGCCCCAAAGCTTTATTCATTGAAAAAGCTTCTCCCGGCAACAAAATCACATTATTAATCCTGTTGCAAGCCAGCTTTATATTGTCGGTGCGATTAGTATCACTCGTGTTGAACTTAGTACTATAATGTGAAATTACTCGGTCAATAACCTTTATTTCATCATATAATACTTTCGGTTTTAGTTCATCTACAACCAATTCTATATCAGCAAAATCTCTCTTTACTAATTGATTCTCTACTAATTTAAGGTTTCTGTCAACATCCAAATTTCTTTGCAAGGTTTCTTTCATAAAGGATATTTTCTTGTTTAAATAAGAGATTTCTGCATTTTTCCCGATAGAATCAATGTCCTTTTTTACTTTCGTAAGAATTTCCTTCACTTTTTCTCTATCATAGCTTACCTCTACTTCAAGCAGCTGTCCGTTCCTTGAAAGCAGAAGAGCGTTATAGACCTTATGGAATATATTACCTGTTCGGCCTATGTAATAGGCTTGTTTCACCGCATTTTCAACAAGGTAGCTGTAGCCAATATCCTTAAGATTGAAGTCCCACTTTTTATCCTTATAAACAAGAGTTATCTTTTCCTCATTGTGCTTTTGCTTAATTGTTTTTGCAACAAGCTCTTGCGCATCCTGCGATGACAACCATGATACATCTGCCTGCTCAATTGTGATTCCTTTTCTAATCGTATCGCCTGTATATATGCCTGCTAGAATCATCAACGCTGCAACAGCAATAATCCCAATAACAAGCACTACTAATAATATCCTTCCAGCTGCCTTCTTAAAAGCCTCCGACATTGATGATATAACCTTTCAATATATTGAGTGAAATATATAGTCTTCCCTCTATATATTATGTTGCCGGGAATGCATCTATTACATGTGTGGTAATTACTCGGTTACAATGATAATCTCGGTATCATTTATAGCTTTTTCTAT
>CAYOKA010000084.1:0-9552 GCA_964404395.1 uncultured Oscillospiraceae bacterium
AAAAGTTCTCCACTCCCCGGGATCCGAATTTACATCAGATTACGGCAACAAACATCAAACAAACATCAAAGAAAGCAGGTGTAACCCCCGTAATCTCACGCTTTCTTCAGTAATCTCTTGTCTAGGTAAACATCAAACAAACATCAAATTGTAGGTTTTTTGGCTTTTCCCAGAAATAGCAAAACCGCCTATCCATACAGACAAGCGGCTTTTGTTGGTTGCGGGGGAGGGATTTGGACCCCCGACCTTCGGGTTATGAGCCCGACGAGCTACCAGACTGCTCCACCCCGCGATATAAAGTCACAGCTGGGGATGTTTCGCTGTGCCATATCAATATGGACACAACGTCCTCAACCGCGCCTGTATAGTATAACACCGCAATGCATATATTGCAAGCAGATTTTTTTGACAAGGCTTTTTGCGATGGAACCTTAATATAATTCAGCTAGCGAAACTCATAATATTCTGCATCGCAAAATGCCCTATCCGCCTTTGTTTACCTTGTGATAGTGTCACCCTATAACTATCGTGTGATAATGTCACACCTTTGCTTTTTTGCTGTTGTAAAAGCCAGCACCGGGAGTGCAACCAAAAATAAACAAAAGACCTCAAGCATCTCTATCCGCTTAAGGTCGTCTATTTTTATTGGTGCCGCTGATCGGATTTGAACCGATACGGTGTTGCCACCGAAGGATTTTAAGTCCTTTGTGTCTGCCATTCCACCACAGCGGCAAACTAAACTCGCCTTCCATTTTCATAACTATAACACCTGAATTATTAAAAATCAAGCATTGGTTCAGGCCATATATTTCCGAAAGCACTAAATATCGAAGTTCTAGAAATACTGGTTGGTCTTGCGATAACCTCCGCCGCCTCTTTTTGAATCGAAGCTTTTCTTAAGGTCATGCATTTTTTCATCGCTGTCCTTCATAAACTTCGCCAAACGATCCTCAAAAGACAAGTCTGCGCCGGCACTTTTGCTCCAATCCGCTTCCGCAGGCGCCGCGCTTCTTCCAGCAGTTGATCCGGAATTCGTTTTTAATGCCGTCTTGGTATCGTTGGCCTTCTTAATGGAAAGACTGATCTTTCCTTTATCCGTTGAAAGAACCTTAACTCTGACCTCCTGATTTTCTACCAGATGATCCTTGATGTCCTTAACATATTCATCAGCAATCTCAGAAATATGAACCAGACCGGTTTTCCCGTCAGAAAGTTGAACAAATGCACCAAAATTGGTTATCCCGGAGACCTTACCATCCACTATATTACCGACCTCAACAAGCATATAAAAAGAAATCCTCCTTACTTTTTATAAAAACGATTCAGTTTCAGTGCGAGCACTTCGATTATATAGCATATGAAATATTTCGTCAAGCCTGTATTTGTAGGCACTTTAACGAAATCCCGCTATGAAAAATATCACCGTAATAACTAAAATTTTGTTTTTACATTTACTCTTTATGTCAACTCATATTCGTTTTGTATTAGCCGTCAATCGCCCATATTAGTCACAGATATAAAAAACTTCCACCAGTGGAAGTTTTCATTCGTTTATATTATTTACCAAGCTACTTTCCTATATCCACATATACCCTTTCATCCTTTTTGACCATGCCCAATCTTTCTCTGGCTACCTTTTCTATATATTCATCGCTCTGTATCATATCCTTTTCTTTATTCAATTCCTCATTTAGCCTTGCCTCTTGATCGATCTTATCTTGCAGCTTACTCAATGTAAGGTTTTTCGCATGCATAAGTTGTTGCTGGTTCACAGCAATATAAGATAAATATAAGAAAATTACCAATAGCAAAAATAATAGTAATGGTGACTTTTTTCCTTTGTTCATTGTAATAACCTCTTCTCCTAATATACAAGTTCTACGTTTCCTTCGAAAATCCTTCTTTCTCCTTTTCATTTTTCTCTCTAATACATTTAATAAGCTTGGTTACCAGTCTGACGGGAAAGGACACAAAGATCGCTATGGCTTTAACCACATTAATGATTATCCTAACAATGAAAAGAGATGATCCCATAACAATTTTGCTAAACACAAGAGTGTACAAAACAACACCAAGAAACGCACCGACAAACAAATATGCTCTGAGCTCTCCATCGTTGCTGTAAAATATGTTCAGAAACATAATGACAGTAGCAAGCAGCCAGTAAAGCAAATCCTGCACATTGGTCACAACACTGCCTGTTTTCACTACCCTTCTAAATATCCTAAACGCATCATATACCAAGGCAATCAACATGCCGCCTGCAACTGACAATAAAAATGCATACGCTTGGGAGGTGATAGAAAGTATCATCTGAATAACCTGGCAAAGAAGCTGCCTCTGTTGCGCGATCCTTCCCTGTCGGAATACTCACAGCTAATGACATCACCTTCTATGCCCAATTCTGAACTATCAATATTCAACTTGTTTATATGTAGGTCAATCCCTTTTATAATCAGCATGCCTAATTCAGTATGCACAATCACACATTCATCATTAAAGCTTTCAACGTCAATTACCCCGGAAATACTCAGCTTTTCTCTGTTTTCAAGTATCAGGTTCTGAACTCTTGGCTTTTGTACCTTCCTATCATCGATCACCAATAACCCCTCCAGCGCAGATAGTCCTATTTGATTTATATGCATGTACAATGTAGAACATGCAAGCAATCAATATTAAAAGCGCCGACAAGATAAATAATAGGTTACAATATCACATACATTTCTTTTGACTCTACTTTTGTGACATGCTCTGCCACCGAAGTAACCTCAACCTTTGTAAGCCTGCTGCCAAACCTGATTTCTACAACATCTCCTACCTTTACCTCAGTACCCGGCTTTGCAGCTTTTCCATTAATGCTCACATGCCCGGTTTCACAGGCTTCGTTAGCTAATGTCCGCCGCTTAATTAGCCGGGACAGCTTCAAATACTTATCAATCCTCATAAAATCTACCACCTTTCCTAAAAACAGCACTCGCTAACTCACTATCACTTTTTCCGAAGGCTCGTCTTCGCCTCATTCCAAAGCTCGTCCATTTCGGCAAGGCTCATATCCTCAAGCCTCTTGCCCGCCTTCAGACTCTGCTGTTCAATATATTCAAACCTTCTGATAAATTTGTCAGTCGTTCCGGTAAGAGCCAGCTCAGGCTGAATCCTGAGGAACCTGGACAGGTTAACAAGGGCAAATATCGCATCCCCCAGCTCATCCGTTATTCTTTCTAGGTTTCCGGTTCTGTATACCTCGCGTAATTCATCTATTTCTTCATCAATCTTTCGGAATACATCGTCCGTATTATCCCAGTCAAATCCTACCTGAGCAGCCTTCTGCTGCACCTTATAGCTCCTCATAAGTGCGGGAAGATTGGCGGGCACATCCTTTAGCACGCCGGTCTGGCTTTTCAGCTTCTTTTCTTTCTTCTTGATGGCTTCCCAGTTTTCATTTACCTGCTCTACCGTATCGGCGCCAGCATCCCCAAAAATGTGCGGGTGTCTCGAAATGAGCTTGCTGCATATTTCTGTGGTAACGTCATTCATATCAAATTCACCGTTTTCACCGGCAATCTGCGCATGAAATACAATCTGAAGCAGCAGATCGCCCAACTCATTGCAAAACTTGGCTTTGTCGCCGGCATCCAATGCTTCGAGCACTTCATAGGTCTCCTCGATCAAATATATCCGCAGACTCTGGTGGGTCTGTTCTTTGTCCCAGGGACATCCCTTTTCAGAGCGGAGTCGTTTCATAACATCCAGAAGGTCATTGAAATCGTACTTGTCTTTATTCATTGCCATTTCTCCCATGCATTATATAAACGTCGCCGGTCAACCATTCCACACACTCCGAATCAATCAGATTCGTCGGCTCCACGTCGGCTCCATTCATTTTCTCCGCCTATTGTATCTGTTTTCATCGTTTCTCGCAAGCCCACAGCCCCAGTGCGGGATTGCTGATATAGAATATTTCCTCGCCATCATCCAGTGTATTAAATCCGTCCTTGAGCTTTACCGGGTCATATCTTTTCATGGTTCCTTCCAGCGGCGAATAAAGTAACTTAACCTCTTCCGTTTCCTGACGCGTAAGCTTGCCCGGTGCATAGGTAATGGAAAACCTGCCGTCAGATGAGCCATGAATCAGATGTGCAGCGGCTGAAAGGTTCTTTATCAGATCCTCGTTATGCCTGCATAATTCGAGAACCTTCTCCCTGCCCACATAGCCATATTTCCTAATCAAAGCGTCATTTATATCATCCTCGCCAAATCTGCTTATACCGGGGGCAATGATGAGTAGCTCCCCGCCATCCGCAATAGCCATTCTGGTTCTGTAAACCGCCTTATTACCGACCCATGCGCTTTTGAATTCCTTTGGATCCAGGTAAACAACTACCTTCTTTAAAGGTTTATCCACAAAAATAATATTCTTCCTCTTGCTTAAGCTCACCGCTTCCTCAAACAGCTTCCGCTTATTCCCTGCAAAGAGCGCGTGGATAGCGGTCTCGCCCTCGGATTGCGTCGTAACCGTAAGTACATATTGAAGCGGCACATCCTTTATAAAATGCTCCTGGGCATAATCAAATACCTTACGCACAGGTGAATGATCGCGTCCCATAATCCTTTCAAGGCCGTAGAATGCACCCAACATATGGGATTGATCAATCATACTGCTACCGCCGCAGCCGACAAAAATGTTTTTACTGTAATTGGCCATCCCAACAACCTCATGGGGCACAACCTGTCCAATGGAAATAATAAGGTCATAGGTCTTATCCACGATACGCTTGTTCACTTCCACATCAATAGGATCAGATATCAGGCCTTCAGATATTTCGTTTACATAATCTCCCGGCACCTGGCCGATTTTCACAACTTCAGTCCTCCAATTGTGAACAATAATAGCCTCTTGAGGAACTACTCCGAGGAAGAACTCCTCAATCTCAGCGGGGGTCATGGGTGTATGAGTCCCAAGAGCCGGCATTACATCAACCTGGCAGCATTTATTCAGCATCTCGTAATAAATAGCGGTAATTTTGCCCGCTCCTGAATGCATCCTGGTAAAGTCGGGTGGAATAAGAAGAATCCTTTGCTGCCTTATGCCTCCTTCAGCCTGAGTGTCCGTCTTTAAATCGGGCAGCCAGGCCGATATGCTTTCTGCCAACGTTTGACGCAAATCATTATCCCTAATCCCCTGCTCTGTTTGCGCCCTTAAAATAATCTCTTTCATATAGGCCCTCCTCTTTCCTCCGAACCTCTTGCTTTGAATCGCTCCCCATGTCAGTTGCATAGGCTGGCTCGGTCAGCTCAATCAGCTAACTGTGGTACGTTCATCAAACCGTATATGCTGAAGAAGCTGTCCTACCGCCACGCTCCGTCCAATTGGTGTGAAAGTATTCGCCCCTTGGCTTGTCCGTGCGCTCATACATATGTGCACCGAAATAATCCCTCTGCGCCTGAAGAAGGTTGGCCGGCAAATTTTCACTCCTGTAGCTGTCAAAGTAGGCCAAGGCCGCAGAAATGGCCTGCACGGGAATACCCAGCGTAACAGCTACGGACACAACCCTTCTCCAATCCTTCTGATATTTGTCAATAATGCTCATAAAATAAGGATCAAGTAACAGGTTTGGCAGCTCCAAATCCCTGTCATAGGCTTCCTTTATTTTATGCAAAAATTGTGCCCTGATAATACAGCCGCCTCTGAATATCATTGCAATACGTCCATAATCCAAATCCCAGCCAAACTCTTCCGCAGCTGCCTTCATAAGCGCAAAGCCCTGGGCATATGAGCAAATTTTACTTGCATAAAGAGCCCGACGAACCGATTCAATAAATTCTTCTCTGTTTCCGTCAAAGCTGACGTCGGCCGGCCCCTTTAGTACCTTTGAAGCCGCAGCCCTCTCATCCTTTATTGCCGATAAGCAGCGGGCAAAGACCGCCTCTGTGATAACAGGTGTGGCCACTCCAAGATCCAACGCACTTTTACTTGTCCACTTGCCGGTTCCCTTTTGCCCTGCCTTGTCGAGAATCATATCAACCATTGGATTTCCCGTGTCCGGATCTATCTTTGCAAATACGTCGGCTGTTATTTCAATCAGGTAGCTATCCAGTTCACCCTTATTCCATTCCGCGAACACCTCATGAAGCTGGGCAGCAGACATGCCCAGCACATTTTTCAGCAGTGAGTAGGCCTCGCAGATCAACTGCATATCACCATACTCTATACCGTTATGGACCATTTTTACATAGTGTCCCGCGCCGTCCGCGCCTATATATGTGCAGCAGGGCTCTCCGTCTACCTTGGCCGAAATAGCTGTAAATATAGGCTCGATCATTTTATAGACATCTTTCTCTCCACCGGGCATGATGGCAGGCCCAAGCAATGCGCCTTCCTCACCGCCTGATACTCCTGTGCCGATAAAACGATAACCTTCCGCCTCCAGCTGCTTGCTCCTCCTAATCGAATCTTCATAAAAGGAGTTTCCGGCATCAATAATAATGTCACCTTTGGAGGCATATTCCTTCAGCTGCTCTATCATATCGTCAACAGGCTTACCCGCCTTGACCATGATAATCATTTTCCTCGGCTTCTCCAGGGAGTTGACAAACTCCTTGATAGAATAGGTGCCCAGAATCCTTTTCCCGGCCGCTTCCGCAACCATTTCGTCTGTTTTTTCTCTCGAGCGATTATAAACAGAAACGGAATACCCCCTACTCTCTATATTTAGAGCCAGGTTCTTCCCCATGACTGCAAGTCCGATCATACCAATATCCTGTTTACCCATTTTATTATTCTCCTTTATCACGTTTATATGTCGGGGCCATTTCGCACCGGTGCCGCTTATACCTGCACTTTCCCCTCCGGGTATACACTATTGTATATCTGCTTTGAAAGCCCATAGGCCTTCATATAAATTTCATGGTTGCCGACAATCGGCTTGACCAACTTTTTAGGCTGCATCCCCTTTAGCACCGTGTCCGGTTCAGCCGCACCCAGCGCTACCATTGTCAAAAATGCCGCACCCAGCGCCGAGGCCTCCTGCACTTCGGGTACCAGTATTTCCTTATTAAAAATGTCCGCCTGCATCTGGAGCCAGGGTGACGAATTGACATATCCGCCATTAGCCATCACTCGAACGGCGCGATCCCTCAGCTCCGTCATTACCTCAAATACGGAATAAAGCCTGAACATGACCCCTTCCATCGCAGCACGGATAATATGCTTTTTAGTGTGGAAATGGCTCAGACCATACATCAGACCTCTCACACCTGAGTTCCAGTCGGGGCTCCTCTCTCCTGTTATATAGGGTAGGAAAATCAGGCCGTCGCTGCCGGGATTTATTTCAGATGCAAAGCTATCAAAAATGCCATAAATGCTCTTTTGCGCCTGCTGAGCATCAAACTCGAATTGCTTCCTAAACTCTTCCCTCAGCCATCTTAGTATAATACCGCCATTGTTAATCGCTCCGCCTGCAACCCACGTGTCCTTCGTAAATGAATAACACCACGTGCGCTGAGCGGTATCCAAGAGCGGGCTGCTCACCGCTGTCCGAATAGCCCCGCTGGTTCCGATAGTTGAGGAAAATGAGGTGTCATCACGCACGCCGCAGCCCAGATTTGCCATAATACCGTCCCCGGAGCCGATAACCAACGGCGTATCACTGGAAATCCCCAGCAGGCTTTCATATTCCTTTTTAAAGCCCTTGAATGTATGCGTACATTCCACAACATCGCTAAACCGATCCTGCGAAATCCCTAGAATTTCGTTTAGTATCATATCATCCCAATTTTGTGTATGGATGTTATAGAAGCCCTGACAGGAGGCAAGAGTATAGTCTACTGCAAAGACCCCATAGAGCTTGAAGATAAGGTATTCCTTAATGGTAATGAATTTTGCTGTTATATTGAACAAATCCGGCTCATTGTTTTTAAACCATAGAATCTTGCTGACAGGATAAAAGGGATGCTGCACTCTGCATCCGGTTCTATTGTAAAGATCACCCAAATCATAGTGGCCAGCTATGTATTCGGCCTGCGCAGAAGCCCTATTATCCGCCCAGGTAATCAAAGGGGTGAGTGGCTCGCCTCTTTTATCAACCAGCAGCAAACTGTGCATGTGACAGCTGATTCCGATGCCCTCCAGACTATCGCGGCTTAAGCCGAAGCCGAGGCTGTTGACACTGCCGGCGTTTTCACTGCCACTATTACCGTTGCAGTAGCTGTTTTCCTTACCGCTTCCGATATATCCGCTTTTTCGAACTTCTGACTGATCCACACATGCCCTGATGACGTTTATTACACAATCAAAAACAACATCCGCATCCATCTCGGCACGGCCATCCGCCGTAGTTGTTAACTCATATTCCATGTCGGATATGTTTTTTTGCAGTCCATCCCGATCGAACAATGCCGCACGTACACTTGAAGTTCCTATATCCAAGCTTAAAAAACATTCGCCCATGTTTCATCCTCTCTGCCATCTGCTACCCATATGCCTTGTTACTATGTCATGATCTATCACGACATAGTCGTTAATAAGCACCTTTTTTACTCAACAAAATAATCCTTAACTCACTTCTGAGCTTAGGGATCATTATACCGCAGATAAATGCAATATTCTTTGCTATAATTGCTGGTTAATATGTATTTATTGCTCCAGTCAATTCTTCTATAGGTGAAGACAAAGACCCGACCCGATTTTTACCGCAGCCCCATCCACGCCAATCCAGACGGGAATAGCAGCGCAGTTATAGACAATTTTCCTATCTACACTAAATTTGAGACCTCTTATCGCCTTGATATAGTCAAAAATCTCAATATTTGTGGCATACCAGACGGCTTCATCTCCTGCAACCGTCTTGCAGAACTCCTCAATTAGCTCCCAGTTATTGTTTCGCTCAAACTCAAAGCTGTGCCCCCATACATAAAGCAGAGGCATCTGAGACCATGGTGGCTGGTTTTGGAATTGCCTGCATTTATCCATTAAATTGTCTTCATGATGGCAGGTAGGATGCCAGGTAAGAAAGTTTTCAGCTGTATGAAAATTGCCATGGGACTGCACCGTTCTACAATACTCAATGCCAAGCCCCGGCAACATCCTCACTACTTCATCGCTGTAAACGCCGAAGGGATAAGACATCCCGCGAATCGGATATCCCGCAAGAGCTTCCAGCCTTCTTCTGTCCTCAATAATCTCAGATACGATCATCTCATTTGGAATCATAGTAAGAAAGGGATGATTTAATGTGTGTGCAGAAATCTCATGCCCTTTGAACAATTCAGTTACCTCGGCGGCACTTATGAACGGCTCTGTATCGAATTTGCCCGAATTCAGGTGAAAGGTACCCTTTATCCGGTATTTGTTGAAGATCTCAACAAGCCTTCTGTCGTAAATCTGTCCGTCATCATAGCTCATTGTCAATGCTTTCTTCTTTCCCTCCGGGTAAAAACTGAAGCTAATTTCCATAAGTATAAACCGCCTCTATATGTGCCTCTTTGGCACTTTGTATTTTCTGAGCTTAGGTATTGATAAAAAAGTCCAAAATATCTTCGATACTAATAATCCCT
>CAYOKA010000085.1:0-9480 GCA_964404395.1 uncultured Oscillospiraceae bacterium
TTAGGTTCATTTTCGTAATAAAAAGCCACGGATTGTTTTACTGTGATACTCTCCGACATAAGGTTGAAAAAACTGTTGTATTAGCATAAAATGAAATTATGTAGAATAATGCAGTTAAGTTGATTTATAGGAAAAGGTTGTTACAAGACTTTTCGAGGAGCAGGCATAAAACAAAAAAGTCGATAAGGGATGAATGCTCAATGTTACGAAAAGGCGAGGCAGGCTATGGTAAGGAGAGTTTGCGTAAAAAGCTGATACGCTTGTTTTTGCTGACATCTGCAATACCTATTTTGGCTATGAGTATCTTCTCTGTTTACAACATGTCTATTACGCGGAAAGAGAATTCGGAATCACTCAGGATGAAAAATCTTGAACAGGTCGGCAATAACCTGCATATATCGCTGGATGCATACGAGGATCTGCTCTATCAGATGTATACCGATGATAGCGTGGTAATGCTTGTTGATAAGCTAAATCAGGATGTTGACTATGCGGTTACCGTAAATCAACTGCGCAGATACATTCAAAGTCTGCTCTATACAAAAAAACATATCCGTTCAATCTCAATAATAACTTCAAAGGGTCGTGTCATAACTTACGACCAGCTTTCACAGCGTACAATTGAAAATTCATGGTTAAAAAACTACAGCTTGTCGCCGGAGGAGATACACGCCAAAGTTGCTTCTGACAACAAAACGCATATACTGCCTCTGGAATATGGGACAACCTTTGCAAATGAGGAATTTTATCTGCTGCATCTGGCGCATCGCATCATTGATTATAAGGATTTAGACAAGCAAAGCGGTGTGGTTGTCATAAGTCTTGATGAAGAGTTCCTTCGAAGTGTCTGCGTAGAGCATGGCAACACAGAAATGCATCCGGAAAACTTTAGTTTTATTATAGATGAAAATGGCCGTGTAATCTCTTTCCCAAGCCAACAGCAGCTGGGTGCACAGATTGTAGTTGCTTCGGATAATCAAGAGGATAGGATGGCTGTGTATGAGAGTTTTATAAGGGAGCAACAAGCCGGTGATGAACATGATGATCGCTATGCGTCTCTTCTTGTATATAACGATAGTGAGCTGGATTGGGATATTGTAAACGTTTCGAATCAAAAAGCCGCAGTCCAAAAGCTTTTTAGCCAGTTTCAGGTATTGCTGTCTGTCAGCATTCTGTCAGCATTATTGGCGGTATTTCTTACGCTGATCCTGTCCCGTAACCTATCCGATTCAATCCGCCAGGTTGTAACGACAATGCGCACAGCCAGCGGCGGCGATATGACAGCTCGTGTGCAGCTGGACGAAGCGATGCCTATAGAGATAGAAACCATAGCGCTTCAATTTAATGATATGCTTGAGAAGCTTGATCGCTCTATCAAAAACGAAAAGGCAGCCGGAGACAGGCAGCGAATTGCTGAGGTCAAGGCATTGGAAGCACAGATCAATCCGCATTTTTTATACAATACTCTCGATACCATCAACTGGATGGCAATCGAACGGGACGAGTTTGAAATAAGCAACACTATCAGCTCTTTGGCTGCTATTTTGCGTTATGCAATAACAAACAGCAATGAAATGGTTTTTGTAAAGGATGAAATAGAGTGGCTGAAAAAATATGTTTTCCTTCAACAGAAGCGGCTAATTCAGGAATTTCAATGCCGGATAGAGGTTAGTAGTCCGGAACTGCTTTCGCGTAAGATTTACAAGCAGCTTTTACAGCCCTTTGTGGAAAATGCGATTATTCATGGCATGAGGGATACATCGGGAGAGGCGGTTTTGACTGTCAGCTTTGCCGAAGAAGGAGAAATGATACATATCATTGTCAGTGATAACGGCAAAGGAATGCCTGCGGAGCTTGTGGAGGAGCTTAATCGGCAGGAATTATGCGGCAATCACATCGGTCTTGAAAACGTTTTTTCCCGGTTGAAAATATACTATGGTGACAAGGCTCGTGTTTTCTTTTGCAGTGAGGTAGATGTTGGAACCGAAGCACACATTATCGTACCTGGGAGGGGTCAGGCATGAAAATACTTGTGGTAGAAGACGAAATAAGGATACGGAAGGGAATATGCGACCTGCTAATGAAGTTTTTTCCGCAGCATGAGGTGGTTGGTAGCGCGGAAAATGGTAAAGAGGGCTGTGAATTATTCATGCGTACCTACCCGGATCTGATTATTACCGATGTAAAAATGCCGGAAATGGATGGCCTTGAGATGCTGGCTGAGCTTACCAGGGGGAATTATAAGTACAAGGCGATTGTTATCAGCGCCTATGCAGAGTTCGCTTATGCGCAGCAGGCGATTCTATACGGTGTCAGTGTATATTTGATAAAGCCTCTGATCGTCAGTGAGTTTTTGCAGGCAATAAACAGCATTGAGACTGTTCTTGATGAGGATTATGATGCTGAAAACCCTGGTGCGCTTGGTAAGCTGGATTACATTTTGTTTGGTCTAATTTTTGGGGATATGCAGCTGGATGGATCTCTTTTAGATTTTCTGGCAGATAAATATGAGTTGTCTGCCGATAACGATTTTATGGAGTTGCAGATATATTTGAGCTGCGAAGAGGAACGCTTGCATCCGGAGAAGAATGACATTGTGCTCTTATTACAAGGGATTCCCGGGTTACGGTATTGCTTACTGAAGCCGCCCAAGGAAAAGAAGCTGTTATTGATAATATACCGTTATGATAACTTTAGTGCATTAGAGCGACTCATTCAAAACAAACTCTTGTCTGGCGCGGGTCAAAAGGATCGTCCTGACTGGAATGTAGGCTGTATCATCGCAGAGGGGATAGATAACCTGAAATCATGCTATCGCACACTTTCAAATGCGATGGATTGGAACATTTCTCTCGGCGGAAATGTACTGATTTCCTACCCAAAGGTTTTGCAGATACAAACCTCTGTATGTATATACCCGATTGCCATTGAAGACAGGCTGAAATTATCTATCTGCTCCTGTGACTATCCTAAGACAATCAAATGTATTCGAGAATTTCAGGAGTATTTCGGTAGTGGAACTGTTTATTCACCCAAAGAAATCAAGGACAGCTTTGTTCGTTTTATCTGGGCATTGCTGAACACCGCTAAGGAGATTGGAATACTTCATAAGCCGGTGGATCATCAGGATATTCTGATTAAGGTTATGGAATCGGTAAACAGAAGCGAATTGTGGTCGGTAACAGATGAGGTTAGCAATTTTATCACTGCCTCTGGAGAAGTCGCCCTTGGAGAAAAGTCTTTGAGCTTTCACGTGCAAAGGGCTAAGAATATTGTTACGGAGTATTATTATTCGGGCATAACATTAGATGAGATTGCCTCAAGGCTGTGCATCACTCCGGAATACCTGAGTCTTCAATTTCACAAAGAAACGGGCATGAAATTTAGCGATTTTATTCGCGATTTCCGCATCGGCAAAGCAAAAGAGCTGCTTATCAGCAGCCATATGAAGATTTTTGTAGTCGCAGAGCGGGTAGGTTATTCAAATGCGAAATATTTCAGCCGTGTTTTCAAAGAATGTACGGGACAGTTGCCGGCGGATTATCGCAGAACATACAAATGACTTTAGGAAAGTTATCCTTTTTTAGTATATTCGAGTACCAGCATAAGGGATGAGATAATATAATTTATTCATAGCGAGACACCATAGGAGTTTCATTAAAACAGTGAAGGAGGAAAAAACATGAAAAAAATCTGGATGTCCCTTGCCGCGGTACTTGTTCTAACAATGCTTCTTGGTGGATGCGGTACTCAGTCAGGAAGTGAGGCAGATCCCGGCAAAACGCAAACAGAAACGAAAGCGCCTGCAAAGACGGAGGAGAAAGCACCTTCTGACGGGGCTGCTGCTGGCGCTTTAGGAGATGTAACCATCTGGTACTATTGGGAGACCCCAGGTCACCAGGCGGCGCTCAACAAGGTTGTAGAGGACTTTAACGCAAAGCAGAACGATATCAAGGTTGGAGCTAAGTATGTACCGTTTGCCGATTTTAAGAAGCAGTTGTCTATAGGTGCTTCTGCAGACATACTACCCGATCTGGTAATTCTTGACAACCCTGACCACGCATCATATTCTGCAATGGGAATTTTTGCAGACATTACCGGCAAGTTTGATGTTAGTACATATTACGATGGACCGGTAAATTCCTGTTCGTTGGACGGCAAGCTTTACGGTGTACCTTTCGGTAGCAACTGCCTGCTTTTATTCTACAATGAGGATATGCTTGCAGCTGCAGGAAAAGAAGTTCCCACTACTTGGGACGAGCTGTTAGATGTTGCAAAAGCATGCACAACGGATAAAGTTTCCGGATTTGCCCACTGTGGCCTGCAAAATGAAGAAGGTACCTTTAACTTCCTTACATGGCTGTGGTCAACGGGTGCAACCTCTTATGAAATGAATTCCGAAGGCGGTGTAAAGGCTCTTACAGCAGTTAAGAATATGGTTGATTCAGGAGCGATGACAAAAGAATGTATTAACTGGACCCAGGGCGACACCATGAACCAGTTTATATCCGGGAATCTTGCAATGATGATCAACGGAACATGGCAGGTACCCACAATGCGTTCAGAAGTTCCTGATCTTAAATGGAAAGTAGCTCCTATTCCTCAGGACAAACAGCAAGCATCCGGTCTGGGCGGAGAAAACTTCGCAGTTATCGCCGGTGGAAATGAAGATGCCACGATTGAATTCCTTAAGTATGCTACCAGCAAGGATGTCTGCCTTTATATGATGGAAGCAATGGGTTATATTTCTTCAGACTCAACTATTGCTGAAACTCAGTTTGCGGGAGATGCCGTATATGAGCAATTCGTTAATGAGATGCAGTATGCATATGCCAGAGGACCGTTGCCTGAGTGGCCTTCCATATCCGATGCGATTTCTCTTTCATTTAATGAAGTCATCACAGGGGCTAACAACCCACAGGATGCTGCCGATAAGGCACAGGCAACAATTGACGGTATTATAAAGTAGTAATTTGACCATTCAAAAGTTAAGAGGGCAAGGGGAGTGTAATAACCGTGCCTCTTGTCCTCAACTTTAATCGGGGGAAATGTCATGAAAAAACCAAATCGATTCTTTCAATACGAAAATGTTGGAATGCTGTTTGTTTTGCCGGCCTTTATATATATGTTGTTCTTCGTGGGATATCCCATCGTTAGCAATATAATTCTAAGTCTGCAGGATGTGACAGTAAGAACGTTGCGCTCTAACACTAAGGAATTTGTTGGACTGAGCAACTACGTGGAGCTGTTTCAAATGGATAATGTACTGACTACTTCCATTTGGAATACTTTGTTTTATACAGTAATGTGTATTGTATTCCAATTTATCATAGGCTTTGCTCTTGCTCTTTTCTTTAATAGGAACTTTTCTCTTTCCAAGCCGATAAGAGGATTTATACTAATTCCATGGATGATTCCGGTCACTATAAGCGGACTGATGTTCAAGTTCATGTTCGGAACCAACGTGGGTATAATAAACTATTTTTTGAAGGGCTTCGGTTTAATTTCTGAGAACATTGATTGGCTGACGAACCCAGCAACAGCGATGCCGGCGGTAATCATAGCGAATATTTGGATTGGAATACCTTTCAATTTAATATTGATTTCGTCAGGGCTGACTACTATTCCTGCGGAACTTTATGAAAGCGCATCAATCGACGGCGCAAACAAAGTACAGTCATTTTTCAACATTACGCTGCCAATGCTCAAGTCTACGATTGAATCGGTATTAGTGCTTGGTTTCATTTATACATTTAAGGTTTTTGATTTAATTTTTGTGATGACCAGCGGTGGACCGGTAAATGCAACACAGGTATTGTCCACTTATTCCTACAAGCTCTCTTTTGAACTGTTTAAATACAGCCAGGGCGCTGCAGTAGCTAATATTTTGTTTATAATTCTATTCTTCGCGAGCCTTTTATATTTGAGGTTTGCCTATCCTAAGGAGGAGGAAGCCTGATGGAAAAGTCTGCCAGTGTGTCACGCGGGAAAAACATATTATACTGTGTGATTTCAGTTATAGTTTTGTGCATTATTTTGTTTCCGGTTTACTGGATGTTTGTAACGTCACTAAAAACCGAAAAAGAAATATTCCAAATACCGCCGACATTTTGGCCTAATGAGCTGAACGCGCGAACTTATGCGGCACAGCTGGATATTGGCGATTTCAACATGTTTCGCTCCTTTGCAAACAGCTTAGTTATTTCCTTCGGAGCGATGATTATATCAGTAATATTGGCTGTACCCGCATCCTACGGGATTGCGAAATACAGATTCAAAGGAAGACGGGGCATTATACTGGGCTTTTTAATTACACAGATGCTCCCGGTTTCGGTTTTGCTAACTCCATTGTTTATTATGTTCAATGACATGAAAATCTATAATACAGCATGGTCTGCTATCTTTGCAGATGCAACTATCGGCATACCGTTTTGTGTCTTGATTTTAAAAAACTATTTTGCAGCTGTTCCCGATGAGCTTGAGGAGTCGGCATGTATTGACGGTTGTAATAAATTTGCAGCCTTTATCAGAGTGCTGATACCCATAGCAAAAACGGGTGTAATAGTATGTGCGATATTTTCTTTCCTATATGCATGGGGAGATCTTGCCTATGGGATGACATTCATCATAGATCAGCAAAGAAGGCCGATTACAGCAGGTATTTTTAATTTCCTTGGACAGTACGGAACTAAGTGGAGCTATTTGTCTGCATTTGGAATTGTAACTATTATACCCGTTGTGTTCATTTTCGTCTTTATGCAGAAATACATTGTAAGCGGTATGACAAGCGGTGCTGTTAAGGGATGACACATGTAATGTATTTTATCGTGGATTCAATACTGTACGTTCAATATTGCATGAACGTTATGGCATAAGCTAATGTGACTAAAGCACAGTAAAGGAGCAGGGCCAAATGCAGCAAATTGATTTGCGCCGGATAAAGGTGGAGGATGATTTCTGGTCGGCACGGCAAAAGATGGTTACCGACGTTGTAATCCCCTATCAGGAACGTATTCTCAATGATCAGGTAGAAGGAGCTAAAAAAAGCCACGCAATTGCTAACTTTCGCATTGCTGCCGGTATGGAAGGTGGCGAATTTTATGGTATGGAATTTCAGGACAGCGATGTTGCTAAATGGCTTGAAGCGGTTGCTTATTCTCTAATTATAAAGCCGGATCCGGAGCTGGAAAAGCGGGCGGACCAGGTAATCGATATCATTAGCAAAGCACAATGGGAAGATGGTTATCTTAATACGTATTTTACTGTTAAAATGCCCGGGAAACGTTGGACAAATCTTGAAGAAGGGCACGAAATGTATTGTGCTGGACATATGATGGAAGCGGCTGTGGCATACTGTATGGCAACAGGCAAAAACAAGCTTCTTGAGATAGCTGAGCGCTTGGCGGCGCATATAGAGGGATATTTTCTTGCCAAAGGGCACGAAGGAATTCCGGGACATCAGGAAATTGAGATCGGTTTGATGAAGCTGTACCACCTTACAGGAAAAGAAAGCTACCGGGAATTAGCCAGGCATTTTATAGACGAGCGGGGCAAGGATCCCTCCTACTTTAGCCGGGAAAGAAAGCGACGTGGATGGAGTATTCGCGAAGGAGAGGATTTCAGAACCAATATTTATAATCAGAGCTATCTTCCAGTACGGGAGCAAAAAACGGCTGAAGGACACAGCGTCAGGGCCGTCTATATGTATACGGCAATGGCCGATCTTGCCGCGGTAACAAAGGACGAGGGGCTGTATAATGCATGCGTGGCATTGTGGGAGAATGTCGTACAGCGAAGGATGTATATTACAGGAGGCATTGGCTCCACAGCGGAAGGCGAGGCATTTACGATTGATTACGATTTGCCCAATGACAGTATTTATGCGGAAACCTGTGCATCGGTAGGCTTGATTTTTTGGGCAAGAAATATGCTGGACATCTATCAGAGGGGCGAATATGCGGATGTGATGGAGAGGGCATTGTATAATGGGGTATTAGGCGGTATGCAGCTGGATGGGCAAAGGTTTTTCTATGTTAATCCTTTGGAGGTGAACCCCGGTATATCCGGCGAGCTATACGGCTTCCGGCATGTACTTCCCGAACGGCCCGGTTGGTACGATTGCGCCTGTTGCCCGCCCAATGTTGCCAGACTGCTCACTTCTTTGGGAAGGTATGCCTGGGGTGTGAGCGGTGATACGATTTATGCGCACCTGTTTCTGGGAGGGACGGCTAATTTCCATTTAGCTAATATAAAAGCAAGCTCTCGAATGCCGTGGACGGGGGAGATAACTTACAGAATCATGCCCCATGTCCACAGATTCTCATTGGCAATCCGTGTACCTACCTATGCGGGTAACCCATTATTTTTAATTAATGGGGAGGAAGCCTCGGATAGTATTGAGATTGTTGACGGATATGCTTACATAAACCGGGAATGGAACGAAGACGATGAGGTTGCATTGCGTTTCACAATGCCGGTCAGACGAGTCTACTGTAATACTCTTGTACGTGAGAATATTGGACAGGTGGCGCTAATGCGCGGACCTTTGGTATATTGCTTTGAGGAAAAGGACAACGGAGGGCAGCTGCAGGAAGTGCATATTCCAAGGAATGAGGCAATTGCAGTTGAAACAGGAGCAAGGGATTTGCCAGATGACATCATAACACTCCGGGTGCATGGGAAACGGATAAGCCGCCGTGATACGTTATATTATGAGGGTGGGCAGCAGTGCGAAGATGTTGAGCTGTTGGCGGTCCCGTATTATGCATGGGGAAATCGTGGGATAAATCAAATGTCTGTTTGGATGAGTGAGAATTAACCCCACGCAATGAGACTCATTGCGAGGAGCTTTCACAAGGTAGGCGATTTCGCTAATGTAGTCTCACTGCGTGAAGCCTTTACAAAGTAGCTGCTTTCGCTAAAGCGAAACGCCGAGCAAAACGCCTAGCCGAGGTCAAATTTCAAAGTAAGTTCCACTTTTCTTAAGTAACTTCCACCCAAAACTAATTTAGAGTCATCCTTTTCTAAAATACGAAAGAATAGGATGGCTTTTTTGCACTTTTTTGATACAATATGAAGGGGATTAGAGATAAACATGAGAAAAAATGGGTATAGGAAACAAAGAGTGAACTTTAGCTGTTTTTTTCTCAGAGTAAATTCCACCCCTCGTATTGAAGTATGGGCTGGTATTCCGGTATCTCTTTTGGTTGTGGTAACAAGGAGTTAGCGCGTGGGCTGTGTCCTTGTTACCATTTCTTATCCCTTTTACTTAATATCATCTGGTGTGTATCCTCAAAGTCTCTCAATTCCCGACGGACAAATATATTTCCGTCCCTTCAGATATGTTTGATCTATATTGAGATCCCCTTTTCTTTCCGAATATAGAGGGTTTTAAAGTAACTTCATTAGCAGGTATCATTATACACTTATGATAGGAATTTGCTTTTGCCATAATCAGAGTAACACATTAAAAATTGACCG
>CAYOKA010000086.1:0-9403 GCA_964404395.1 uncultured Oscillospiraceae bacterium
TGCTCATATTCTTCTTTTTCCCGGTGAAAATAAAGTATATGGCCATAGTTTATGCAATATTTTTGGTCCTGCGCATTCTACTTTCACCAATCGTAGGCTTGATAACGGTTGTCAGCTCTGTTTTGAACTTTATTCTGTTTTTTGGGAAGGACCTTATTCAAGGACTAAAATCCGGCCGGAAGTCCTATTTTAACCGTAGAGATTTTGAGGCAAAAAAGCCAAAGCTGTTAGTCCTCCACAGGTGTACGATTTGCGGGAGAACCGAGATGGATGATAAAAGACTTGAATTCAGGTATTGTGTGGATTGTGACGGCGACCATGAGTACTGCATGGATCATCTTTACACCCATGAGCACATCAGGGAAAATAATGAGTAGTTACTAAACTCAATCGGTAGCTGCTAAAACTCAGCCGGTTTATTTTTTGCACTGCCAAACTCATAAAGAATCGCATCTACAATGCGTTCAGAGGCAAGGCCGTCTCCATAAGGATTCACGGCTCTGGCCATTTTTTTGTATTCGTCCTCTTCTTCAATCAACTGGATAGCAAGGGATTTGATGGCGTCGCGGTTTGTACCGGCCAGCTTGACCGTGCCGGCCCCAACAGCCTCAGGCCTTTCGGTTTCATTTCTTAGCACCAGCACAGGTTTTCCCAGTGATGGAGCTTCCTCCTGAAGTCCTCCCGAATCGGTCATGACAAGCCATGACCTGTGCATTAGGTTGTGCATATCTTGTACGTCCAGCGGGTTAATCAGATGGACCCGGGGATTTGTGCCAAGTATCCTGAAGGCAGTTTCTCTCACGGCAGGGTTTAGATGAACCGCATATACAATGTGAATATCCTCATACCTATCGGCTATATCATTGAGAGCCAGGCAAATTTGTTCCAGGGGCTCCCCAAGGTTTTCGCGACGGTGTGCCGTGACTGCGATTGTTTTTACGCCGTCAAAATCAATTTTTCTCAGAGTATCGTCCTTAAAAGTATAATCCTTTCGGACAGTAGTCTTCAGGGCATCAATTACGGTGTTGCCGGTAACATATATTTTGTCCGGGGCAACGTTTTCTCGAAGGAGATTGGATCTGTTGGCCGATGTGGGCGCGAAGTGAAGCTCCGCCAATGCTCCGGTCAGCTTTCTGTTCATCTCCTCGGGGTAGGGAGAGTATTTGTCGTAGGTTCTAAGGCCGGCTTCCACATGGCCTACAGGTATTTTATGATAAAAAGCAGCAAGAGCCGATACAAAGCATGTACTGGTGTCACCGTGGACAAGAACAATATCAGGCTTCACACTGTCCAGCACACTCGACAGCCCCTCTAAGGACCTCATGGTGATTTGCTCCAACGTCTGCCTGTCCTGCATGATATCCAGATCAAAGGAGGGGTTTATCTCAAATATATCGAGAACCTGATCCAGCATCTGCCTGTGCTGTGCGGTTACGCAAACAATGCTGTCTATTTCCGAGCGTTTTTCAAGCTCTTTTACCAGCGGTGCCATTTTCACCGCATCCGGTCTGGTGCCGAATATTGGCATTACTTTTATTTTGCTCATTTTATTATCCCATCTGAAGGTTTTTCTTTCAGCGTAGTTTTCTTACGGGCAGCTCCGGAGGATGATTTTTCATCTTCGCTTTTTTCATCCTCAATTCTATTATCCATTGTGCCGTGGTCATTCATGTATTTTGCGGCGCCAAGAATAAACACAGAGACAGCCAGCAGAAGAATGATGGCACTGAGAGCACCGCGGTCGGCAAGGACAATAGCGCAGAGGCCGAGCGTGGCACTGGCAAGATACATTATCAGCACGGATTGCCTTTGGCTCAGCCCCATGTCCATCAGACGATGGTGCAAATGACTCCTGTCACCCTGCATTATGGGCTTGCGGTTGAATATCCTTCTGACTATGGCGAAGAGAGTGTCAACAAGAGGCAGGCCCAGCACTAATAATGGTATCACTATAGAAATTGCCGCATAGGATTTCATTGTACCCTGTATGGATATCACACCCAGGGTAAACCCAAGAAAAGCTGCGCCGGTCTCGCCCATAAATATTTTGGCAGGGTTAAAGTTGAAGGGCAAAAAGCCCAGCGTAGCGCCCGATAATGCAGCAGTGATTAGCGCGACATATATTGCAACAGAAGGCAAAAGATCCTGTCTTAGGACGGAGACAAAGAAAAGCGAAAGGGAGGAGATAGAGGAAACTCCCGCCGCTAAGCCATCAAGCCCGTCAAGTAAATTAATTGCATTCGTTATACCTACAATCCATAGTATGGTAAGAGGGTAGGAAATGTATGGGCTAAGCTCTATATAAGGGTCGGAGCCAAAAGGGTTCGTAAGAATAGTAATCCTTGTACCGGATATGAGTACGACAGACAAAGCCGCCAACACCTGAAAGAAAAGCTTTGATTTGGCCCTTAGCGTTCTTGTATCATCCAGAAGACCTTCAAGAACAATTATCGCAATTCCAACCAGAAGCCCTAAGAACTGCTTGTTGGCAATCGTTTTGCCGGATGAGCTTATAAGGTTAAAAAACAAGGCTATAATAAACCCGTTTAAAATGGCCAGTCCACCGATTAGAGCAATCGGCTTGTTATGCATCCTGCGATTATCCTTTGGAACGTCCACGGCACCGATTTTGAATGCAAGCCTTCTTACAATCGGCGTCGATGCAAATGATACAATAAATGCAAGAGCAAATGTAATGATGTATTCAGTAACGTTTGACAATAAATTTACACCGTCCTATAGTTTACTACTCTGACACCGGATTCCTGTAACAGTTCCATGGCCAGTTCATCCGGATAATCTCCGGCAAAAACAATTTTTTTAATGCCTGCGTTTATTGCCATCTTTGCACATAATACACAGGGCTGGTTTGTGACGTAGAGAATACCGTTCTTGACGCTTGTTCCTGAGTAGGCAGCCTGTACCAAGGCATTCTGCTCAGCATGGATTCCTCTGCAAAGCTCGTGGCGCTGACCTGATGGTATCCCCATCTGATCACGAAGGCATCCTGTCTCCGAACAGTGCTTGCATCCCATCGGGGCACCGTTGTAGCCGGTGGAAAGAATACGCTTGTCCTTTACAATCAGCGCACCTACCTGTCGCCTCATACATGTGGATCTTGTTTTAACCAGATCAACAATTTCCATAAAATACTCATCCCATGTAGGTCTCATGCTAGTACACCCCCGACATCATAATAATAGACTGCATGTTAACTTACTTTGTTCCAAAAAGTCTGTCCCCTGCATCACCAAGACCCGGTACTATGTACCCGTGGTCATTGAGCTTTTCATCCACTGCTGCACAATAGATTTCCACGTCCGGGTGATCCGTGTTTATCCGAGCTATGCCCGCTTTTGCCGCTATCAGGCACATTAGCTTAATGCTCTTGCCGCCCCTATCCTTGATGAACTGTATGGCTGCAGATGCGGAGCCGCCTGTAGCCAGCATGGGATCAAGAACGACAATTTCTCTTTCTTCTACATCCATTGGCAGCTTGCAGTAGTATTCCACAGGCTCCAGTGTCTCAGGGTCGCGGTAAAGGCCGATATGCCCGACTCTAGCCATTGGCACCAGGTTCAGCATTCCATCGACCATGCCCAGACCTGCTCGCAATATTGGGACAATACCCAGCTTTTTACCTGAAATCACTTTAGTTTTTGCCACCGCAATCGGTGTTTCTATTTCAACTTCCTTCAAAGGCATTCCTCTAGTAACTTCATAGCCCATTAGTGTAGATATTTCTGATACCAATTCCCTAAATTCCTTAGTGCTGGTGTTTTTGTCCCTCAGCAATGAGATTTTGTGCTGTATTAGCGGGTGATCGAACACAAAGACCTTTTCCATACATGCGCCTCCGATTATGAATTTTTTGAATATTTATCTTCTATCTTTGCAAACTTGTCCACTCTTATCTTATGACGGGCACCCGAAAAGGAAGAGCTTAGCCATGTATCGACTATGTCGAGAGCAAGACCGGAGCCAATCACTCTTGCGCCTAGTGCCAGCACATTTGCATCATTGTGTTCGCGGCTCATTCTTGCCATAAAACAATCAGTACAAAGGGCGGCTCTAATACCGGGTACCTTATTAGCAGCAATCGAAATGCCGATGCCCGTACCGCAGATAACAATACCATATTCATGTGTACCAGAGGCGACGGCTTCTCCCACTATTTGGCCAAAATCAGTATAATCTACAGATTTTTCGCCGTCACATGTGCCGAAATCATCATAAGAAACACCTTTATCATCTAGGTGCTTCATCACTTCGCATTTCAAATAGTATCCTGCGTGATCGCTTGCTATTGCCAACATATTTTTCCCTCCCAGTCAATTTTATTATATTGAAATGACAAAGTCAAAAATGTATTAACATTTTTTAAGCTTCTCAATTAGCTTTTCAACAGCTTGGGCAATTTCCTGTGCACACCGGCGATATTCGGGTAATCCTGCCATAAAAGGGTCTGTTATGTCGCCTGAGATACCATAAACATATTCTTTCAATGTGAAAACATTTTGATACGCATCAGGGCAAGTAGAAAGCAGGGCTTGTTTATGGCTTCGCTCCATTGTAAGCACAAGGAAAGCCTCCTCAATGTCGGCGCAGCTTGCTTTACGCGCTCTATGACTGGATAGCTCGCTTCCGGGATAATCTCTCAGTGCAACTATAGCATCTTCACTGGCCGGCTCGCCAGGTAAGGCATATAAGCCTGCTGAAGCTGCTTTGTAAGGAAACTCAGCTGGTTCAACTGTGGCTGAGCGGTTGAATAATGCAGCTGCCATTGGACTTCGACAGGTATTTCCGGTGCAGACAAATAATATTTTATGCATAGCCCCTCCTTACAGCTTAATAATATTTCCCCCCGAAGCTTTTATCAGCCTGTTCATCACCGCTTGTCCAATACCGTTGACATCAGGTGCTTCTGCTAAAATTAATTCTACCCCTTTTTCATCAAATTCTCTCAGACATTTGAAAAGATTTGCAGCAAGGCTTTCCGGGTCTTTTCTGCTACCGAGGGAAAGAATCTTGCAATAGGAAAAGATCTCGGGTTCATAAAGTGCTGCCGTTTCTTCAGTAGCCAATATGCCTACAAAGGTACCTTCATGATGATAAAGCTCCGTGCGTTTGCTTATTTCCGAGGCCACAAGCTCCGGTGAGCCTTGTATAAGCAGCAATGTTGCTTTAGGAGCATAGTGGCGATATTTCATACCCGGAGACCGGGGGACTGAATCCTCAAAAGTATCCGAAAGTGTCGAACCTATGATAACCCTGCCCAAGAGCCGCTTAAGCTGTTCTAAAGTAACTCCGCCGGGTCTCAAAATCACTGGGGGATTAACGGTAATGTCCAGTACAGTTGATTCTACTCCCACTCTTGTGATGCCGCCGTCTATAATGACATCCACTTTGCCGTAAAGGTCTTCTACTACATGCTTTGCCAATGTAGGGCTTGGCCTGCCCGAGCTATTGGCGCTAGGGGCTGCTACAGGAATGCCTGCCTTTTCAATTAAGGCCAGGGCGATGGGGTTGGAAGGCATTCTGATGCCTACTGTATCCAGGCCTCCGGTTATAATAGAGGGTATCACAGACGATTTGGACATTACAAGAGTAAGAGGCCCCGGCCAAAAGGCATCCATAAGCATGGGTGCAATCTTAGGGGTCATTGCTGTCAGACTTTCAACAGCTTCTGTATCGGCAATATGAACAATCAGAGGGTTGTCCACAGGACGCCCCTTAGCTTTATATATGTTTTCAACTGCATTTTTATCAAGGGCATTTGCACCCAAACCATATACTGTCTCCGTGGGGAAGGCAACAAGTCCTCCGGACTTCAGCACCTGTGCCGGCGTGTCAAGCTGCTTGTCCCAATCCGGTACAGAGCAGTCTACCTTAATAATTTCTGTATTCAAAATATGTCTCTCCCTTGTTGGGCGTAAGCCTTATGTTGTAAAGTCAAATTTCTTATCAATTATATATTGAAACTATTATACCACATAATACTCCCACTACATTAGCCAATGAGGAAAGCCTTCCCAGATAAAGCCGCTTTGATTCCGGTACTAGTTCCCCGTATACAATGTAAAGCATCGCACCAGCGGCAAAACCCAAGCAGGCAGCAGCCAGATTGCTGGAAATCTTCCCGAGGGCTGCTCCGAAAAATGCGCCCACACCCATAGGAATACCTGATAACAGGGTAATAAAGAAGGCCTTGCCTCTCGACATACCGCCGGCCCGCATTGGTACAGCCATAGCAATTCCTTCAGGTATGTCGTGAATAATCATGGCTACCGTTATTGTAATACCGAGACGAAAGGAGGCTTCAAATCCTGAACCAACTGCAAATCCTTCGGGAAGATTGTGCAAGGATATGGCAATGGCCATCATCACACCTGTTTTCAGCAGACCCCGTCCGGAACCTTCTACAAATCTAGCTGATTTCTTTAGAGCATTCTCTATCAAAACAATTATTGCTATACCGGACAGAACACCTGCAAAGGTATATATGGTACCTCCCAGATTGAAAGCATCCGGTAGCAGTTCAAAGCAAACAACGGCAGTCATTAAGCCGGCGGAAAACTCCAAAACGGCGCTCAGTATGCGTTTGCTGGGCTTCTTAATCAGAAAAACGGAAAGGCCGCCTATGCCTGTTCCAAGTAAACCGGAAAAAAGTCCAAAAAGAGTTATGGCCAGCAGGTTTTTCATTTGAGCCCTCCAAAAAAGCAATGGGTTTGTATACTGCTTTACCATTGTATTCGGGGAGAGTGTGTTTTATTATTCTCATTCTTCTGCATGGGATGCGTTGGCCAGCTTTTCAGTCTGATCTGCCGTGGAAAGGGCATCTATGAGCTCGTCAAGATCGCCGTCCATTATTTCTTCTATTTTATATAGGGTTAAGCCGATTCTATGATCCGATATACGTCCCTGGGGGAAATTATAGGTGCGTATACGCTCGCTCCGGTCACCTGTCCCAACCTGGTTTTTTCTAGCTGACGCGATTTCAGAGTGCTGCTGCTCCTGTGCCATATCATAGAGCCTGGAACGCAAAATTTTCATGGCCTTGTCCTTGTTCTTATGCTGTGAGCGCTGATCCTGACATGTAACGACGATACCTGTTGGCTCATGGGTAATCCTGATGGCGGAGTCCGTCTTATTAACATGCTGGCCGCCTGCTCCCGATGCACGATAGGTGTCGATATGCAGATCATTTGGGTTGATATCCACATCTACTTCGTCCACTTCCGGGAGAACAGCCACTGTAACAGTGGAGGTGTGAATTCTGCCGCTTGATTCGGTGGTGGGTACTCGTTGCACCCTGTGCACGCCGCTTTCGTACTTCAGCCTGCTATATGCGCCCTGCGCCTCTATGTTAAATATAACTTCCTTGATTCCGCCTATTTCCGTATCGTTGATATCCAGTATTTCTGTCTTCCAGTGGTGCCGCTCCGCATAGCGAGAGTACATCCTGAATAAATCAGAGGCAAAAAGTGCAGCTTCTTCACCGCCCGCTCCACCCCTGATTTCCACGATAACGCTTCGGTTGTCGTTGGGATCCTTGGGGATCAGCAGCAATTTTATCTCTTCCTCTATTACTTCAAGCTTCTCCCGTGCTTGGTCATACTCCGACTGCACCAGCTCTTGAAAGTCTTTTTCCAATGTGCCTTCAAGAAGCTCTTTGGATTCGGTCACTTCTGATTTCACCTTTTTATATTCGCGATATTTTTCAACAATAATACCAAGCTCGGAAAACTCCTTCATAAGCCGGGGGTATTCTTCCTGATTACCGATAATCTGCGGGTCGCTTAAATTGAGGCTTAATTCCTCATATCTGTTTTCCGCAATTTCAAGCTTGTCAAACATAAATGCACCTCATAACTGATATGAATATTCGCAAATGATTATAGCACAAGTGCCAGACAAAATCCACAGTTCATCGACCCGCGACGCTTGGTATAAGAGCAAGCCCCTAGACGGTAACTTCTGGACGCAGAGAGCTGGAAGACAAAGTAAAAATTTATATTGATTGATAGGAAAGGTTATGCTATGCTATATAATCAAAGTGCGGCACAGTAATGCCGCTATCGCTAAGCCAGACGGGACTTAGTAGATATTTGCTTTAGACATAATACTTGATAGATCCGAGCCTAAACCCCATTTGTAACCTTGGGAATGGGTTTGGGTTTATGAGGAGATAGATGATGCGCCGATTCCGAACTAACATACGTCCGCCGGCAGGCCACAGAAGACAAGGGCTGAAAACGGCCGGCGTTCTGCTGCTGCTGTCTGTGTATTTGGCATATGTCATGGAAATGATCTACAGCCGCAGTTTTTACATCAACGTCAGTTGGGGATTTTTTCTATTCAGCGTTGCCGCCGCACTCATGCTGACGGCTCTTTTCCTGGCCGTGACGGGCAGGTTGGGTCTCGCCTATGTTTTTGCCTTTGTTGTGGCATTCGCCTTCTCCTGTGTGAGTTTCTTTAAGCTGGTGGCCCGGGGTGACCCGTTGTATCTGAGCGAATTGGTTGTGGCGCGTTGGATTATGGGCGTGGTGGACGGCAGCAACATCGTCGTCACAAGGTTCATCGTTATTTCCCTGCTATCGGCCTGCGCTATCGGCGCCGGGCTGTTTTTCCTAAAGCTATGCGTTGGCTGGCGAGGCAGGATCGTATCTCTGCTTGTGGCACTGGTGATTGCAGTTTGCATCCTGTTCTGGCCGGGGATTTTCTCTGCTGCCGGAGGAGAACCCGGTGTCGTTGCAGCGTTTTTTCTCGGCCCTCCCCGCGACGATATCGAACCAGCAGTGATAGACCCCGCTGCCGAACTGGGCGAAGAGGACGAGCTCCCGATGGAAGTTAAGCAACCGGAAGTGCAGCCAAACGTTATCATGCTACTTTCGGAGTCTTTTTGGGATATTACCGAGCTTCCTCTATCGTTTACGGAGGATCCCATTCCAAACTTCAAGCGCCTCAGTAAAGAGAGTGTGCACGGGAATATCCTGTCTGTCACATACGGCGGCGGCACCTGCGATGTGGAGTTCGAGGCAATTACCGGCTATCTGATTCGCCTTATTGAGTCCCGGGACAAGGTATATCAATCGCTGGGTACTCTTTATCAAATATTGGGACAAAAGCAAGAGGAGACTCATACCATCGCGCACGTTTTTAAGGAGCTTGGCTATCACACAAGGGCGGTGCACACGCACCAGCGGACATTTTTTAACCGGGATCAGGTGTATCCGCATTTTGGCTTTGATGCGTGGGTCGGGGTCGAGGACTTAATCGACCCTGTCTATGACGGGACCTATGTGAGCGACGCGACGCTCACGGACGAGATCATTAAGGCGCTGGAAGAAGATGGGCCGCAGTTTGTGTTTGCTATCTCTATGGAGAATCACCAGCCGTATAC
>CAYOKA010000087.1:0-9327 GCA_964404395.1 uncultured Oscillospiraceae bacterium
CCATGTTCCACTGCTTCGGGATGGTGCTTTCCATGACCGCCTGTATTACCCATGGGTCTACACTGTGTCCGATACCATATTTTTCACCCAAACAATCTCTGGACTGCATAAACACAGAGAAAATAACCGCTTGTAACGGTGTTCCTACTATGTTTATTGCCATGCAGGAGCATGAGAATTTCGCAAAGACGGATTTTTCACATATGAGAACCGGTATAATGGCGGGCAGTCCATGCCCTGTCAAGGTTATGCAGGATGTTGTGGATAAGATGAACATGACCGAGATTACAATCGTGTTCGGTCAGACCGAATCCTCGCCGGGATGTACACAAAGCCGTGTGGATGATTCAATAGAGCTGCGTGTCAATACTGTCGGCCGTGCGCTCCCGGGCGTTGAATGCAAGATCGTGGATCCTCAGACAAATGAGGAGCTGCCTCCGAATACTGATGGGGAGTTTGTTGCCAGAGGCTATAATATTATGAAGGGCTACTATAAAATGCCCGAAGCCACGGCGGCTGCTATTGATGAAAACGGCTGGCTGCATACGGGGGATCTGTCAAGATGCGATGAGAACGGGTATTTCAAGATTACAGGACGTATCAAGGATATGATTATCCGCGGGGGAGAGAATATTTACCCTAAGGAAATAGAAGATTTTATATACACGCACCCAGCGGTCAAGGATGTGCAGGTAATCGGCGTGCCCGACAAGCAATACGGGGAAGAGATAATGGCTTGCGTAATACTTAAGGCCGGGGTAGAGCTGACGGAGGACGAGCTGAAGGAATATATCCGGTCGCATATGGCCAGACACAAAACACCTCGCTACATAGAATTTGTGGACGAATTTCCTATGAACGCCGCAGGCAAGATAATGAAATACAAGATGCGTGAGTGGGCTGTTGAGAAACTCAACCTGGGAAAGGATGGCTCAATTGAAACGGCCTAAAGCAGTAGCAAAGTGAGGACAAGGGGGGCAGAGGGACAGGTTTAGTGTCTCCTGTCCCCTATCCATAGGAAAGCCTATCCCTGTAGCCTTTTATGATTGAACAGTATAATTAAGGGAAATATCATATTGATACTATTCCAATTTTAGTTATAACGAAGGGAAAGTCTTTATGAAATTTTACCATGAAGAAATTGATGCGGTGCTTGAGGCACAGCAGACTTCTGTAAACGGAATTGATCCATCGGAAGCGGATAGGCTGATTGAAAGGTATGGAAGGAACAAACTGGCAGAGGGGAAGAAGAAATCAGCCTTTCAGAGAATTTTGGAACAGCTCAGGGATCCGATGATTATTATTTTGATAGCTGCGTCCATTATATCCGGCTCTGTTGGAGAAGTAGCGGATGCTGTAATTATTTTAATTGTCGTTGTACTTAATTCGATTCTTGGTGTCGTTCAGGAGGGAGAAGCTGAAAAAGCCATTGAAGCTCTTCAAAAAATGTCGTCACCCTATTCGAAGGTTCGAAGGGGTGGACATACTGTCAAGATAAAATCAGAGGATATCGTACCCGGAGACATTGTTCTACTTGAGGCAGGGGATGCAGTTCCTGCAGACATGAGGCTGATTGCATCATCAAGCTTGAAAATCGAGGAAGCATCACTGACCGGAGAATCAGTACCCTCTGAAAAGGGAAGTCGTGCAATTGAAGTGGCACAGCAGGATATACCCTTGGGTGACCGTCACAACATGGCATATATGGGCACTAATGTGGTCTATGGCCGCGGGGAAGGCGTTGTCGTTGAGACGGGAATGACTACAGAAATGGGCAGGATTGCTAATTATATTTCTAATGCGGTTGATGAGAAAACACCTTTGCAGAAGGCCTTGGCCGGATTGAGCAAGATATTGAGCATTGGTGTGCTTGGCATAAGCGTTTTCATATTTATCTTTGGAGTGATGCAAAGCGGAGGCTTTAGCGGGGACAGCGTTTTTGATATGTTCCTGCTGGCTATAAGCCTCGCTGTGGCAGCAATACCGGAAGGCCTTGTGGCTGTAGTGACGGTTGTGCTGTCCATAGGTGTTACAAAAATGTCCAAGCGCAACGCTATTATCAGGAAGCTGACTGCTGTTGAAACCCTTGGCTGCACACAGGTGATATGCTCCGATAAGACAGGAACTTTGACCCAGAACAGGATGACTGTAGTGGACGCTTTTGGTGATACCAACAGGCTTGCTGCGGCTATGGCTCTTTGTAATGATGCGGAATTGACGGATGATGAGGGAAACATACTCGGAGAGCCCACTGAAAGCGCGTTGGTCAGCTATGCATATAATTTGGGCATGAAGAAGACCCAGCTGGAAGAAAAAACGCCGCGTGTGGCAGAGGCACCCTTCGATTCAATGAGGAAAATGATGTCTACCTTTCACAGGGAAGGCGACGATAGATTCGTTCAGTACACCAAAGGCGCACCGGATGAGCTGTTGAAAAAGTGTACACACATTTTGACAGATGAGGGTATGGTCCAATTGACGGATGAAATTCGTGACCAAATCCTTGCAGAGAATAAGAAGATGGCAGACAAAGCGCTGCGAGTATTGGGCGCAGCTATGAAAGAATGGGATGCGGTTCCCGAGGACCTTTCCCCGGAAAGCCTTGAGAAGGATATGACCATTATTGGGCTGGCAGGCATGATTGATCCTGTTCGCCCCGAGGTGAAGGCAGCTATCGAAGAATGTCGCGAAGCGGGCATAAAGCCAATAATGATTACAGGCGACCACCGGGATACTGCCCTGGCCATAGCAAAGGAGCTTGGTATTATCACTGACGATAGTCAGGCTATCACTGGAACTGATCTTTCGCAGATGCCCGATAAGGAATTCGAGAAAAATATCGGACACTATGCTGTTTATGCCCGTGTCCAGCCGGAGCACAAGGTGCGTATCGTCAATGCTTGGAAAAAGCTGGGGAAGATTACAGCGATGACTGGTGATGGAGTGAATGATGCGCCTGCTTTAAAGTCCGCAGACATTGGCGTAGGAATGGGTATCACAGGCACTGATGTATCAAAAAATGTTTCTGATATGGTGCTGGCTGATGATAATTTTGCTTCTATTGTCTATGCAGTAGAGGAAGGACGCAGGATATATGAAAATATTATTAAAGCGATTCAATTTCTGCTTTCTGCCAACCTTAGCGAGGTTATTGCACTGTTTGTAGCAACATTAATGAATTTCAGGCTATTTGCACCTATACACATTTTGTGGATTAACCTGGTTACCGACAGCCTCCCGGCAATTGCGCTCGGCATGGAAGAAGCGGAGCCTGACATTATGAAAAAACCACCCAGGGGTGCAAAAGAGGGCATTTTTTCTAACGGCGTAGGCTTCAGTATCATATATCAGGGTATTATTGTGGCGGTACTTACACTGCTTTCCTACCTTATCGGAGATGGTCAGTCACACATAACCGGCATGACAATGGCTTTTCTGACATTATCTCTGTGTGAGATCTTTCACTCCGCCAACATGCGTTCAAGAAACAAATCTCTTTTTGCCTTGAAAACGCATAACAAGTATCTATTTGGAGCAATGTTGTTGTCATTTGTATTGACGCTTGGTGTGATTTATATACCGGGTATCAATACATTGTTTAACCTGACGCCTCTTTCTGCAGCAAACCTGAGTATCAGCCTCGGCCTGGCTTTCATGGTTATCCCGATCGTGGAGATTGTCAAGTTGGTTCAAAACGGTGTACAGAAGTGAGCTAAGAAGGTATAATTGGAAGTTAAGCAGAAGAAGAAAAAGCAAGGCTGAACAGGAGAAAGACGTAAGACGCTTTGGCATGAAGTGGCATTACTATTACAACAGGGGTGATTTTCATGAATTGGTTAAGAAAATTTATGGCGGGAAGAAATGGGTCGGATCAGCTTTCGCTGGCGCTTCTCATACTTTCTATAATATTGACGTTGATAGCTCAAATAGCTCGCTTGCCTTTGCTTGCAACGATTAGTTATATTCCGTTAGTATTAAGTATCTTTAGGATGCTTTCTAGAAACGTTAATAAAAGGAGCATGGAGAACTACAAGTTTTCGATGTTGATTAGTCCCCTGTACGCAAGGTTTAATAAAGTGCGCAGGCGCCTGAGAGAGTCAAAAACCCATAGATTCATGAAGTGTCCCCGGTGCAAGGCTGAATTACGACTCCCCAAGGGGAAGGGAACAATCGTAGTTACCTGCCCCAAATGCAGGAACGAGTTTAAGGCAAAGACGTAGAAGCTAGGAGTGCTTGCATGACAGATTTATTGATCAGGCTCTTTGTAAAGGACAACCAAAATACTTCCAGCGGGCTGGTACGTGAGCGTTATGGAAAGTTCTCCGGGGTAGTTGGGATCATAACAAACGTCCTTCTATTTCTCATAAAAATTGTTGCGGGCACCCTTTCCAATAGCATTGCCATTACGGCGGATGCTGTCAACAACCTATCCGACGCAGCCTCTGCCATTGTAACACTGATTGGCTTTAAAATATCCGGTAAACCTGCAGACGCAAAGCATCCCTATGGACATGCGCGAATGGAATATATTTCAGGCTTGATTATATCATTTATTATTTTAGTTTTAGGCATTCAGTTTATTATGAGCTCTGTTGGAAAAATAATCCACCCGCAAGAAGCTGTGTTTTCATGGGTTACTATATCTATACTTATAGTTTCTATCCTGATTAAGCTTTGGCAGTGTCTGTTTTACCGGAAGGTTAGTAGAAAAATTGATTCTTCTGCTATATACGCCACTTCCATTGACAGTCGAAACGACATGCTGGCAACTTCTTCCTTATTGATTGTCACTATTATTACAGCGCTTACGGGCTTTAACCTTGATGGCTACATGGGTGTCGTTGTTGCTATTTTCATTATTATCTCCGGAATTAGGCTGGTTGCTGATACTATAAGCCCGCTGCTTGGCCTTGCGCCTTCCGAGGAGCTGGTGCGCAGCATCTATAAAAAGATTCTCAGCTATGAGGGGATAGCCGGGTTACATGACTTGACGGTTCATAACTATGGTGTTTCCAAGCGCTTTGCGTCAGTGCATTGTGAAGTATCTGCCAAGCAGGACATTTTGGTGAGCCATGATCTTATTGACAATATTGAGCGGGATTTTTTAAGGGATATGGGAATTCATATGGTGATTCATCTGGATCCCATCATTATTGACGATGAACAAACAAATGAGCTGAAATCTAAAGTGCAAAAGCTGGTCAGAGAAATATCTGCTGACATTCACATGCATGATTTCAGAGTTGTGTGGGGCTTAACCCACTCCAATCTGATTTTTGATGTAGTGGTGCCTTATAAATTTCGGTTGGGCGATGAAGCGCTGATCGAGATCATTGAGAAAAAGATTGCGGAGCTGGATCCTACCTACCGATCAGTTATTACAGTGGACCATAGTTATATACCGGATTTGTCTGTTGACAATTAGGGCAAATCAAAGCATAGAAATTCTGTGAAGAAATCCCCTGCAAAAAAAGCTATACAAGGGTCTTGCACCATGTTGACAATGGCCGCATAATTATGTTATTGTCTGCTATAGTATTTCTATAAACTATGAATAAACATGAAAACAGAAAGGCAAATAAAGATGAACAAGGCTGAGCTTTTAGGAAGATGGACTAAGGAGAAGTCAGAGGAATTGTACGGAGTAAAGAATTGGAGTGCCGGCTATTTTTCAATTTCCGATAAGGGAGAAGTAATGGTACACCCAAATAAAAACAACAAGGCTCCGGCAGTCAGTTTGATGGATATTGTATCCGGCGTTCGTGAGCGCGGTTTGGATATGCCTGTTCTTTTGCGCTTGGAGAATTTACTGGACTCACAGATTGCCTACATCAATGATTCTTTCAGTAAAGCAATGAAGGAGTTAGGCTATAAAAATGAGTACCGCGGGGTTTACCCGATAAAAGTGAATCAGCAGCAGCAGGTAGTTGAGGAAGTCACCAGATTTGGCCAGCGTTATCACCACGGCCTTGAGGTAGGCAGTAAAGCGGAGCTGATTGCGGCTCTTCCCGTAATGAAGGATAAGGAAGCTTACCTGATATGCAATGGATATAAGGATGAGGAGTTTATTGATCTGGGATTATATGCTGTTAAGATGGGCTTCAAGCTCTTTTTCGTCATAGAGATTCCCGATGAGATAGATACAATAATTGAGCGCTCGAAGGCTTTAGGGGTCAAACCCAATATTGGCATACGCGTTAAGCTTTCATCAAGAGCCGGGGGGCATTGGCTCGAATCCGGTGGCGACCGAAGCATATTTGGACTGAATGTTTCTCAGATGATTAATATGGTAGACTACCTAAAAGAAAAGAATATGCTGGATTCACTCAAGCTGCTTCACTATCATGTGGGATCACAGATACCTAATATACGAGATATTCGTTCGGTGGTTCTGGAGGCGTCCCGTGTTTATTCAGAGCTGGTGAAAGAGGGAGCGCCCATGGGTTACCTGGATTTGGGCGGCGGGCTTGCAGTAGATTATGATGGCTCCAGCACGAATTATGTTCACAGCCGCAATTATACAGTTGAAGAGTATTGCGCCGACATTGTTGAAGCTGTGATGGCTACTTTGGATTCGGCAGATGTTGCGCACCCTGTTATTTTAACTGAATCAGGACGCATGACGGTTGCATACTATTCCGTTCTTTTGTTTAATGTATTGAATGTGGAAAAGTTCGAAGAATACGATATACCGGATAAGGTGGACGAGGATGCGCCGGAGCAGTTGAAAAATCTTTTCGATGTAAATAAGAGCCTGACTTTGAAGAATATACAGGAATGCTATAATGATGCGCTTTATTATAGAGATGAGATGCGCGATATGTTTAAGCACGGCAAGATTAGCCTTCGCGATCGTTCTGTTGGGGAAAAGGTTTTTTGGAACACAATTAGCCAGATTGCAATAGAAAAAAAGAAGCTCAAGCATAGTCCGCCGGATTTGGAGGATATCGAAAGCGCAATCGCAGATATATACTACTGCAATTTCTCGGTATTTCAGTCCATACCTGATAGCTGGTCGATTGATCAGTTATTTCCGATTATGCCAATTCATCGTCTTTTGGAGCTACCGAAGCGTAATGCGGTTATTGCGGATATAACCTGTGATTGCGACGGAAAAATCGACCGTTTTATTGATTTGCACGATGTAAAATATACGCTGCCGTTACATGAGATGAAAAATGGGGATGATTATTACTTGGGAGTGTTTTTGGTTGGTGCATATCAGGAGACATTGGGCGATCTTCACAATATGTTTGGCGATACGAATGTAGTCAGCGTGAGAATCACTCCGGATGGTCAATATGATTTTGTTAAGGAGCTCCACGGTGATAGTGTTGCTGACGTGCTTTCCTACTTTGAGTTCGATCCGAAGGAAATGCTGGTGCGTATGCGGGAGACAGCCGAAGAGGCGATTCGCGACGGATATATCAACGCCGGCGAACGGCCCGAAATTATGCGCGCCTATGAAGATGGATTGCGAGGATACACATATTATGAACGATAAAACAATGAAAAATTTGATTGATAAGGATTAGAGTAAAAGTAATTCGACAAGAATAAGGACTGCAAAAATATTTTTCTTCCTATTGAAAAATGTCTTTGCAGTTTTCTTATTCTCAATTATAGCCATTTGCGAAGCAAACCCCGCCGGAATCAAGTAGGGCTCGATGCCCACAAGATTCACAATTTTTAACTCAAATAATTATGAATTTATGTAGACAGAATAATACGGGAGGTGTTTTAAATGCGAAATTCGTTGAGAACAGCTATTGGTACCTTAACCGGCATTTGTCTGTCTGCGGCTGTGCTTGTCGGTTGCACACAAACCGGCATGCGGGGAGTTCCTGGTGAGGATGGCATGAATAATAACGCCAATGCTCAGACACAGGGATTTGGTATGGACAATGCTGGTGGCAACATGTACGGCAATACAGCTATTGGAGGAAATCCCGGATATAACGGCGTTACAAATCCGGGTTTGAATGGTGCAATGAATGGAGCAAGCGACAGAACTAGGCATGGAACGAATTTGTCTGTAGAGCCAAATATGAATAATGGAAATACCGGCACACAAATGTCTAGCGAAGATCGGCAAAAAGCAGAAAAAATTAAGAAGCAGATCTTGAACATGCCGGGTGTGAAGTCGGCCGATGTAATTGTTATGGGTGATACTGCATTGTGCGGTGTAGATGCTGGCACAAACACTTCTTTATCGCAATTGAAAAGCGGTATCAGCCAAAGGGTCAAGCAAATGGACAACACAATAAAGAATGTTACCGTTAGTAATGACTCTGATATTCTCAAGCGGATACAAAGGCTCCTTGGTACAAATTCGCAAAATGTTACAGGAAACACTGTTACCGGTAATAAAGGAATGAATACCGGTATGAACAACGGGGCTGGAAACCGGACAAACACCAGGACAAACAACCCGGTGACTAATCTCATGGACGAATTTAATGATCTTGTCAGAAGAGCTACTACAGTTACGCGGTAGGTAGCTTCGGCAATAGTGGGACTAATTGATTACTAGAAAGCAGGCATTGCGCCTGCTTTTTAGTGTTTCCATATTGAAGAAAGATAAAGTTTATGCTATTATTTCAATTCAGACGTCCATACTGCCTACCTAAGGGAGGAATGCATAGGGTGGAATTAGCGGAATTGATACTTATAGCCGTCGGTCTTTCGATGGACGCCTTTGCAGTAGCTATTTGCAAGGGTTTGTCTGTGCAGAGCTTAAAATTTAGACACGCATTCATTACAGGCCTTTTTTTTGGAGGATTTCAAGCAATTATGCCGCTAATTGGGTACTTGTTCGGAACCCAGTTTAGAGACTACATTATTACAGTTGACCATTGGATTGCCTTTGCCCTTTTATCGGTAATCGGCATCAATATGATCAGGGCGTCCAGGCAGGAGCATTGTGAAAATGTTGGGAATACTTTTGGATTAAGAAGTATGCTGCTATTGTCGTTAGCCACCAGTATTGATGCGTTGGCTGTCGGTGTGACATTTGCTTTCCTTAATGTTGACATTCTGCCTGCTGCCTCTACAATCGGCATTATCACATTTCTGTTTTCGGCAGCAGGAGTAAAAATTGGTCATATCTTTGGTTCGAAATTCAAGTCAAAGGCAGAATTCGCAGGCGGTATCATCCTAATTGGGATGGGGTTGAAAATCCTGGTGGAGCACCTGACAGCATAATTTCGGATTTATTGTTGCAGTTCACTCTGTATCGTTAGTGTTGATTATGAATAGATTTCGCTTCATACCAGCTAGTACATGGGTAGCCCCACCTCACCATTTTTACCAGGAGCCTGAGCAAGT
>CAYOKA010000088.1:0-9273 GCA_964404395.1 uncultured Oscillospiraceae bacterium
CTTAAAGATGTTATTATTTTCCGTCATTATATCATTCGTGCATTTCTTTTTCAATGAAATATGCAAAAAACATTTTTTAAAAACTTTATGTAAATAAATTGTATAAACACTCAACGTGCGTATACGAATTTTGCTGTATAATTTAATTGCATTCTAGAAATTATAGGCTTATAATATAATCGGTGAAAATTGTGTTGTTGGAAATATTTACAATAACATATACAATACATAACCAAACATTTCAACTATTATAGGGGGCGTATTCAATGAACTGGCCGGTAGTAGCAATTTTAGTTTCAATTCTCGCCTTTGGTGTAGCTGCATGGCTCTATACTTGGGTGAAAGCTCAACCCTCCTCCAATCCTGAAGTCGCCAGAATTGGATTACTGATCAAAAAAGGAGCAAACACCTTTCTTGGCAGGGAGTACAAAATATTAGCGATTTTTGTAGCTGTTGTATCAGTGCTCATTATACTTTTCTTGCCTCAACCTATTTGGAAGGGTAGCGCATCAAACAATATCATGATGGCTATATCTTATATCGTAGGTTCTGCGCTATCAGCCTTGGCTGGAAAGATCGGTATTGCGGTTGCAACAATAGCAAATGTAAAGAGTGCGGAAGCAGCAACCAAGAGCATGAATAGTTCATTTATGTCTGGTTTCCGTGGTGGTTCGGTAATGGGTATGGCTGTTGTTGGATCAAGTCTTATTGGAGTAACGGCGGTTCTCATGATTACAGGTGACGCGGCTTCAGTACTGGGATTCAGCTTTGGTGCCTCATCCTTGGCTCTTTTTGCAAAAGCCGGTGGAGGCATATTTACGAAGACTGCCGATATAAGTGCAGACCTTGTTGGCAAGGTTGAGCTTGGCATACCTGAAGATGATCCGCGAAATCCGGCTGTTATAGCTGACAACGTAGGTGATAATGTCGGTGACGTAGCAGGTATGGGCGCAGATTTGTTTGATTCCAATGTTGCTGCCATGTCAGCTGCACTTGTTCTCGCAGTAGCACTTGATGGAGGAACAGGCATCAATACCGACATGATTTTATGCTATACCTCACTGGGATTACTTTCATCAATTGTTGGTGTATTGTCAGGCCGCATAGGAAAGAATGGTGACCCAAGCAGCGCTCTTAATAAGTGCACATATATTACCACAGCACTTTTTGCTATTCTCACAGCAATAGCAACTCCAATATTCGGCTTTGACTGGCGTTATTGGGGAGCAACAGTTGTGGGTCTTTTTGTAGGCACTGTAATAGGCCTTACATCAGACTACTTTACAAACGATGCAAAGAAGCCTGTCCGGCACGTGGCAAGCTCTTCCAAGTCAGGACCGGCATTTACAATCCTCTCAGGTTTTAGTTATGGACTATATAGTGTATTGCCTGCACTTTTAGGAATTGGTATTTCAGCGATGGCATCCTTCTATATTTGCGATGGAATTGATCCTAATACTAAAGCAGATGCATTGTTTGGTATTGCAATGTCTGCCATTGGTATGCTTTCCATAGTAGGTATGATTATTTCAAATGACGCTTACGGACCTATTGTAGATAATGCAAGAGGGCTGGTGGAAATGGGCAACCTGGGTGATGAAGCACTGCGTATAACTGATGAGCTTGACAGCGCCGGAAATACTGTTAAGGCTATCACAAAGGGCTTTGCTGTAAGCGCTGCCGGCCTGACCGTTATTGCCCTTTTAGGTGCATTTATGACGGAAGCCAATGTTGCGTTAGCCGATCTTGGCAAGCAGATCATAGAAGGCTTTGACGTAATGAACCCACTGGTATTCTTTGGAATGATAGTCGGTGTTGCTATACCGGCGATATTCTCCGCAATGCTTATTATGGGTGTTGACAGAAATGCTCAGCGTATGGTTAAAGAGATACACCGTCAGTTTGATGAGATACCCGGCCTCAAGGAAGGCAAGGAGGGTGTTATTCCTGAATACGATCGCTGCATCGATATAGCGACAACGGGTGCACTTAAGGAGCTACTGGCTGCGGGTGTTGTGATAATCCTGTCCACATTGGCGGTCGGCTTTATTGGTGGAATAAGGGCTATAGGCGGCTTTATTACAGGAAACATCATGAGCGGCCTTCTGCTTGCACTGTTGATGGGTAATGCAGGCGGCACCTGGGACAATGCAAAGAAATATGTTGAGTCTGGAAATGAAGGCGGAAAAGGTTCTGTAGCACATAAAGCTGCCGTTGTTGGTGACACTGTAGGCGATCCCTTCAAGGATACCGCAGGACCATCTATCAACACTCAAATTACTGTTGTTACGTTGATTGCATCTCTTGCCGCAGGATTGTTTGCTTCATTCTCACTCCTTAGCTAATGACTAAGTGGGGTTTGCAGATAGCAGGTTAGATTTGGGATAAAATGTGTTAATTAAACAGAGGTGGTCTCGTCTAAAACCGAAACCACCCTTTTTATATTTCGCCACCTGTATCAGAGGCATCAATGCTATCGATGTTACCAGATGCAACATCAGCTTGATTAGCGGTATCAGGTTCAACAGGCTCAGTAGCATCGACCGGCTTACCCGGTTTAGGTGAAAAGTCCAGGCCGATAATTTCTTTAATGGATTTACCTTTATAAATCATAGTTAAAATATTACGTATTAATAAAAAGGTGATCGGCCCCAGAAAGAGCCCGATAAAGCCGGCAAGTCTCAGCCCGGCATACATGGCAAGCAGTGTTATCAACGGATAGACTCCAATCTGCTCTCCAACTATTTTCGGCTCAATAGCCTGACGGATTACAGTTATTACTGCATAAAGAATCAATAGCGAAACACCCATTCTTATGTCGCCGATGGCAAAAGAATACAGGAACCATGGAATCAATACGGTGCCGGAGCCAAGTATAGGGAGAATATCAATGACTGCAATCAGTAATGCAAAGAGCAAGGCATATTCTACACCTATGATACTCAGACCGATTAACAATTCGGTAAATGTAATCGCCATTATAATCACTGCCGCACGCAGATAGCCGAATATTGCTGAAAATAAATCATCTTTTATAGTCATGAGGCGATCGTACCAAACCTCAGGCAGTTGATGCATTATAGCCGATGCAATTTTATGCCGATCATTGAGCATGAAGAATGTTGCCAGTATAGTAATAATTGTAAACATGGTTGCTTCCGGTAAGGAAATGGCTGTGTCAAAAATGCCCTTCACAACTGATTTACCCAGATTTGTAATCGAGTTCGACAGATTGGAGAGCACACTACCAAGGTTATCTGTGATTTCTGTGGGAAGCCAATCGATATACTCCGAGTAACGACTTACCAGATCTGAAACCTGCACATATAGGGTGGAAAGGAACCCCGGCGCTTGCGATATAAGCGCCTTAGCTTCTTGTATTAGCCTGAGAACAACCAGAACAGCTAATAGTATTATTGTCCCAAGTAACAATAGAAATGCGATGGGTGCGAATATTTTTCGGCTTATATGTAGTTTCCGAGTAACAAATTTTATCAATGGCTCCATGATTGAAGAAAGGGAAAATGCGATAAGAAATGGCAACATAAAAAATGCCAGCCGGAAGGAAATCAGTACGCCTGCTGTCACAGATATTATCACCAACACAAACAGGGCAATCCTTTTGTGATTTTTCTTTACTCTTATTCTCATATTGTTCTCCCGCATCACTAACATCTATATTAAGATATATGCACCTATACGTCAATCTCATAATTCTTTTTTTGCAGCGGGAAGTGATAAAACAAGCTGAAGACTAACCGATATTGAAGAGCCTAATAGACAATGCAGTTTTTACCTTTGTGTTTTCCGTCATATAGCCTGCGATCTGCTTCCAGAATGATATCCTGATATGAAGTGTGCTGACCGCTCGGGCATACTCCTATTGTGATAGTTAATTCAATCACTTCATTGTTATAAATAAAAAATGAGTTGGCTATTTCCTCATGAATCCGATTTATACAGGCTAGGGCGCCTTCCATGGATGAGTCGTTGAAGAGTATCAAAATTTCATCGCCGCCCCAACGGGATATGTAATCTGTCTCTCTGACATTTCCTCTTATAATTTGAACGACCTTTTTTAGCACCTTATCCCCACAATCATGCCCGTAGCGATCATTGATTTTCTTAAAATCATCAACATCAGCTATGGCTGCTACAAATTCATCATTGTTTTTAGCTTTGGAGTGCATAGCTGCCTCAAGCCTTTGTTTCATCGCTCTCCTATTGAGAAGCTGGGTCAGAGAATCGTGATTTGCCAGATTCGAAAGCTTGTGATTAAGTAGCTCAAGCTTAGCCTGGTCAGCCTCTACACCATAAATATATATAAGTATAATAAAGCTGACCATCACAAATGCCACTATTGCATTAAAAACGAATATAAAGTCCAGGGCGGCCTGCGAAGGATATACACGGAAATAGGACAAATCCATTATACCGGGAAGAAACCTAATGGAAAGAAGAATGATAAAGGATAATCCTATAAATAAGCCTACCATAGCTCTTCTAATGTGGGATATGCTGATCAGATGAAGGCTCGCAAACACTGTACATATTAGGAAAAGCTCGAAGCCGGTATTTGTGCCAATAGTAATTCCTGCAAAAAAAGCATGTATGCAGATTTCAAATATCAGCACATTGAGTACCTGAAGGAGCTTCTTGTACATAAAGATAACGAATAAGGCACTATAAAATATTACACTGAAGATATTCAAGACACTCATAAAAATACTGCCGACATAATAAAAATAAAAAACATAAAAAAGATGCGTAATAACTAACCCACCAAGGATAAGATAGAACAACAGCAAATTATCTCTTTTATAACTTCTTAGTTCTCTCATGCTTCTTTCATACCTCTCTCATACTTCTTTAAATCTTCATATTTCTTCTAATCCTTAGTTGCCATAAACCCAGTTTTTTGACAGCACTGAAAATAGCAACACAATTATTATAATAACACTCTTTTTTTGGAAACACAATAGTACTTATATTACTTTTTATCTATAATCCCGGTGGCTTTTTATCGAAACAGACAATGGCCTTTTCAAGCTGATGATCCTCTATCTTGCTCACCTTTATGTGAAGTCCGTATTCGTCAAGCTCTGGTGTGCTGCCGTCTTCAGGTATATATCCCAGCCTTCCGAACACAAAGCCACCAAATGTATCATATTCGTTTTCAGGTAACCCGACACCGAGCTGTTCCACAACCTCGCCTAGCGGAGCATTTCCCCTGATTTTCCACGTTTCGGAATCGATACGCTCAATCGGTAAAGGCTCCTTGGGAACTGAAATATCATCCTCGAGGTCACCGACCAGCTCTTCCAAAAGGTCGTTCATCGTGACAATACCGTCCATTCCGCCGAATTCGTCCAGAACGATGGCAAAATGCTGGCGGTTATTCTTCATATTCTGGAAAAGCAAATCTGCCCGTACAGATTCAGGAACAAAATATGCGGGCTTAACAGCAATTTTCATAATGTTTTCGCGTGTTTTATCTCTAATACGGAAATAATACTTTGAACTCAAAATACCCACTATATCATCTGTGGTTTCATCACATAAGGGGTATACACTATGTCTGCTTTCTACAATCGTTTTATCCCATTGCTCAATGCTTTCATCAAGCCATAGTAGAGATACCTCTGTCCTATGTGTCATTAAATCTCTGGCTGTTTTGTCATCGAATTCGAAAACATTTTGGATCATTTCCTTTTCATCTGCATCAATAGTGCCCCTTTCGCTACCCTCATCCACCATCATGCGAATCTCCTCTTCAGTGACCGCTTCATCAACGGCAAAGGGATCTATCCCTAAAAGTCGCAAAATTGCGTTTGTGGATATTGTAAGCAGTGATACTATCGGTGTAAAAGCCTTCGAAACAAAGTAAATAAAACCAGACATTCCAAGAGCCAGCTTCTCGGCATTTCTCATTGCAAGCCTTTTTGGAACAAGCTCTCCCAATATGAGTGTGAAATATGACAGTATCAACGTAATCAAAATGACAGATATGGTGGTTAAGGTAGACTCGGGAATTTTAACACCAATATTTACAAGGGACTTGACCAGCCGTCCCGAAAAATTGTCGGCAGCAAAGGCACTTGCGAGGAATCCTGCAAGGGTAATTCCTACCTGAATTGTGGACAAAAAACGTGCTGGCTGACTAGTCAGCGCAGCTAGCTTTGTTGCCCGCTTATCCCCTGTGGCGGCAAGCTTCGCAAGCTTTGTGTCATTCATAGATATAACTGCGATTTCTGCGCAGGCAAACACTGCATTCGTCAGTATCAGAAAAAACTGTAAAATCAATTGCCATACTATGGAGCCATCAGACAAGAATATTACCTCCTCCAAATACTAGCTCAAAATTTGTGTATAATTTAGTTTTATGTAATATGAATTATAAAAACGGCACACTAATAGACAGCAGCGCCGTTGGATTTTCTTCTCAATATTCAAATATAATCGATACCATCGATCGGGTATGGGGGAATCGTCCACTTAAGAAGTACACTCCTTTTCTTATTGAGTCTAAAATATCATATCAGCTAAATGAAGTCAAGATATTGCAAAGCAAAATTGGGAATAAATGGAACTGGCATCGAATTACCGCCAAATGTTTTCCGGATCCACGCCATATACCTGGATTACTTCCAACTTTGGGCAGTTGGCAATATCCTTTGGTGTCACAATCATGCCTCCGTCCGAGTCCAGGTCTATTCCATAGAAGCTATACGCCTGCCATACGAGGTGGGAGCAATATGTTCCGATTATTTTCTCTTCTTTCTGAGATTTTGGGTTGAGAATGCCTACCATTAAATTATATGGAATATCGAAGAGCAAATTAACCGCTGATTGTGAAATACTTTCTGTCAGTTCCGGCGGGGCATTTTTGAGCCGCAGTAGCATAAAATTCGGGTAAATTATCCACTTGTTGATATTTTGCACACTGGAATTTGTGCCTAAGAGTACAGACTCCAAGGTTTTACCTTTCGCGGCATCAACTACGATAGCTGAGTGTCCATTCCGCCATCCGTATATATGGGATGCTGTGGTAATCAAAATATCCCCATCATGAAGAGGCGCTAATTGTGTCCCGTTCACAGTATTTCCACTTTCATCAACTAGAGATTCTTCCATGGAAATCAGACTTGTTTTTTTACAAATAAAATCAATTTTGCGAAAAAAGTTTTGTTGAAAGCTTAGTATATACTCCACAGCATTTGGGTATTGATCGCGAATATCCTCAATGGCAGCTTTGCCAAGCCCCGTTTGCAGGTAAAGAGTCCTGTAATCATCATCTGTGAGCTGCGTTTTTAGTAAAACAGCTCGAATATCTGACATGGGGTAATCAGGATAGATGTGTGCTTTTTCTTCTAAAATGGCAGTGGTGATAGCAAGCAAAAGAGCAGCAATAAATATTATTGCAAGAATTCCTACAGAAAGGAGGCGTTTTCTTATATACATTTTTGTTTTGCTTTGTTTAATTGCCATCATTGTACCTTTTGTGGGGCATTTTGCGGGTTTCCATTTGCTTTAGCAGTAAGCTTCTGTATATAATGCCCAAATGCTAAAAAATACATGCAAAGCTTGGCACATACAGTCTGGAATACAGTAGTGCCTGCTCTGCACGGTACTTTTGGCGCTTGACAAGTATCGGGCAATCTGGTAGCATTTTATAAAAATAACCAAATGCGATGACAGGGTAAACACACTGCTGTACAGCAATTCAGAGAGCTGTTGGTTGGTGAAAAACAGTGCGCCGGGCAGATTGTGAACTCCCCCTTGAGCAGTCAGCTGAAAATCGATGACGTTCATTGACTAGGCCATTGAGTGCCTTGCTTCGAATAGCAGCATCGGTGAGTAGGTATGAACGGGTTCCCGCCGTTGCCTGGGAGGGCATTTAGGTTTTATGCAGATATTATCTAGATGCCGCAAAGAGGGTATATTAATACCAAGTGGAGTGGTACCACGGAAGTTGAAGCTTTCGTCTCTGGCAAGATTGTCATGGACGAGGGCTTTTTTACTATTTTTATCAAATGCTCGCGGCGCGATACACACAAAACGCGTAAGGAAAGCACTAAAGTGCCCGCGTTTTGGCGTACAATTCGCGCAAGCGCTCATTGAATTATATTGTTTATGGAAAGCTTATAAAAACTTTCATTTGGGAGGAGATTAAAATGAAAATTGCGTTTTCTACACTGGGATGTCCTGACTTTGATTGGACCGACATATATTCCATGGCTAAGGATATAGGGTTTGACGGAATAGAGATTCGCGGCCTTGGGAAGGATATATTTGCCGTTACGGCACAGCCCTTTACCGAGGGTCAGCTTCCCAATACGGTTAAAAAGCTGGCGGAGCTGCGCCTGGAAATACCATGCCTGTCCTCCGGCTGCAGCTTAAGGTTTGCTGATAAAGCTGATGAAAACCATCGTGAGATTGTTCAGTACATCGATCTGGCCGTTAAGCTGAAAACACCCTATATAAGAATACTTGGAGACCTTGAGCCACATGTGGATGGTGAGGTAGACGATGAGGTTGTTCTTGCGGCACTGCGGCGGTTTATCCCTATTGCTGAAGAAAAAGGTGTAACTTTGTTGGTGGAAACAAACGGAGTCTATGCTGATACCAAGCGTCTGTGCAATTTACTCAATGATGCCGCAAGCGACGCCGTAGGCGCCCTTTGGGATGTGCATCATCCCTACCGCCATGCAGGGGAGTCTGCCGGCACGACGGTGCAAAATCTCGGCGTGTATATTAAATACGTACATGTTAAGGATTCTATCATCGAAGAGGGCAAGGTCTCTTATAGAATGATGGGAGAAGGCGATTTGCCCATTGATGGTTTCATGTCGGCCTTGCGTTCTATCAATTATGACGGCTATGTCTCCCTTGAATGGGTCAAACGCTGGGCTAAGGATTTGGAAGATGCAGGTATTGTTTTCCCACATTTCGCCAACTATATGAGCCCTTATCTGGAGAAGGACGCGCAAAAAGGCCGTTTGTTCTACAATAACGCAAAAACAGGACAGTATGTATGGGAAAAGGATACATTGATTGATCTGACATTTCCGCAGGTGCTTGACCGCATTGTTGATGAATTTCCCGATCAGTATGCCTTCCGCTATACAACCCAGGAATACACAAGGACCTATTCGGAATTCAGAGACGATGTGGATACCTTTGCGCGGACGTTGATTTCCTTGGGCGTTAAGCCCGGGGATCATGTTGCCATATGGGCAACAAATGTTCCTCAGTGGTTTATTACATTCTGGG
>CAYOKA010000089.1:0-9262 GCA_964404395.1 uncultured Oscillospiraceae bacterium
TCCATTGCTGCGTTTTTTTAAGAGCAAATGGTTTATCGTGTCTTTAATTACAATTGCTCTTCTTGTAATGATGGGGATCTCGGCAAATAGAAACAGTAAGCTGAATTGGCTCAATAATATTATCAGTGTGCCTATGAAGCCGATTCAAGGGTTTTTTTCATCGATTGGACGGGAGATAGAGGATTTCCTGTCCTTTTTTAAGGAAATTGAGACTGTAAAAAAAGAAAACGATATTCTTAGAGCAGAGGTTGCCGAATTAAAAAAAGAAAACAGAGAGATGTCTGTACTGGAAAGCAAAAATGAAGAACTACGCAAAGCGCTTAATCTCAAGAAACAGTTTGGCGACTATACCATACATGGCGCGAATATTATTGCTGTTGATCCGAGCAACTGGTTCAATGTATTTAAGATTGACATAGGCAGCACGGAGGGCATTGACAGTAACTTCCCAGTTGTTACAGGTGCGAAGGCTCTTGTGGGTAGAGTTGTTTCCTCAGATATTTCCACGTCTACTGTACAGACTATTATTGACACGGAAAGCTCAATTTCCGGCTGGATTGCTAAAGCAGGCGGAGGCCACGCCATTGTAAGGGGAGACATGGAGCTTAAGGGGAAGGGCCTGTGTAAGATGGACTATATTCCTCTTGAGGTGGATGTTGAGGTTGGTGACATCATTGAAACATCAGGCCTTGGGGGCTATTATCCAAAAGGGATTGTAATCGGTGAGGTAATAGAGGTCAGGAAATCCAACAGTGAGCTTGACCGATATGCGATTATACAGCCGGCGACGGATTTCAAAAGGCTTGAAGAGGTATTTGTTTTGAAGAGCAATAAAAATATAGAGTCAGGCAGCACCGGAAAATGAAAAAGAAGGTATTGTTTTATTTTTTCTTCATAATTTTATTTTTGCTGTTGCAGACCACCTTGCTTCAGTATGTGGCAATCTATGGTGTGGTACCCAATATCCTGCTAGTGTTCATCATTGTTACAGCCTTGCTAAGAGGTGATGTCGAAGGCAGTGTTGTTGGCTTTTTTGCAGGTCTTTTTGTTGATATGATGTTTGGGAATATTCTTGGCTTTTATGCTTTACTCGGGCTTTATCTCGGCATTGCTGTCGGAGCTACAAATAAAAAGATATTCAGGGAAAATATTCTGATAGCTGTGTTTTTTACTTTTGTTTATTCCCTTGCATATGAGTCACTGGTTTATATCATCAATAATATTATGTCCGCAGATATGAGGTTTACATATGCCCTGACAGCGACTATACTGCCGGAAGCGGCATATAACTGTGTGGCGGTGTTATTCATATTTCCCCTGATTATCAGAGCCGGCAAATGGTTTGATGGTAAGGAGAAGAGAGCCAAGAATTACTAGACCGGCTTTGTGAGGTGTTTTGGTTATGAAGGAGAAACTAAATAATAGATTTTTTATACTTAGCCTTGGATTTCTCATTTTTGGATTAATGATTGTGTATAGATTGTTTAATCTGCAGATTGTTGAGGGCGAAAAATATTATGCCAGCTCCCAGAAAAGATATTTGAAGGAAAGCGATATTGAGGCACCCAGGGGGAAGATACTGGACAGGAACGGTGTACCGATTGCGGTAAACAGGCAGGGATATGCGGCTTATCTGGTCAAGACAAGTATTTCCACAAGTGAAATGAATGAGATGCTGCTTAAGCTCATGGATACTTTTGATAAAAACAATGAAAGCCATGTGGACAGTCTGTCTAAGTATTTGACCTTTAGTCCCATTACCTTCAATGGGAAATCAGATAAAGAGATTAAGAGGTGGCAGACAGATAAAAACAGACTCGGCATAAAGGAGGATGACCTTAAGTCAACAGCACCTGAGCTATTCAAATACCTTAGGGAAAACCTCTTTCAAATTGATGCTTCATACACTGATGAACAGGCCTATAGCATTATGATACTCAGGTATGAAATCCTGTTAAATAACTGGAATTTTTTAACCGGTGGTACAATCTCGCTGGCAAAGGATTTGAGTATGGATACCATTTCTGAAATCGAAGAGAGAAACAATGAGTTTCCCGGTGTAATTACAACACTGGAGCCTGTCAGGGAATATGAGGATGCATACCCGGAGGCTCATATACTTGGTTATATCAGATCTATTTCACAAAGCCAGTATGATAAACTTAAGGATGAGGGCTATGATAATGATGACCTAATCGGTAAGACGGGGATAGAGTTGACGGCTGAACGCTATCTCAGGGGCGTGAATGGAAAGATGAACATAGAGGTGGATAGCAGTGGCCTGCTCACACGAAAACAGGAAACAGTAGCGGCTATACCGGGCAGTGACGTTATATTGACGATCGACAGGAACCTGCAAAAGGTTGCAATGGAGTCTATGGCACGGAATATCGATACTATTAGAAACAAAAAGGAAGACAGCAACTACCAGGATGCCAATGCAGGTGCTGCTGTTGTATTGGATGTCAATAGCGGAGCAGTGTTGGCCAGTGTGAGCTACCCCAGCTTTGACCCCCAGGTTTACCTGCAGGGGTCGGATGACAAGGAAGCTCAGAAGGTAATAAGCAGTCTGGATAATGACGAAAATAGAGCTCAGCTAAACAGGGCAATCCAGGGAATATATGAGCCCGGTTCGTCTTTTAAGCCCCTGGTTGCTATTGCGGGGCTTGAAAAGGGTGTTATTACCCCCTACAACAGCAATATACGTGATCCGGGGCAGATAGAGATTGGAAATAGGAAGTTATTCTGTCTGGAAAAACCAGGGTCAGGCCACGGAATGTTGAGCCTTAAAAGAGCTTTGGAGACTTCCTGTAATGTGTATTTCTATTTGCTTGGTGTGGATACGGGGATTGATACACTTAATGTTTGGGCGGATCATTTTGGTCTGGGAAAGCTGACGGGAATTGACCTGCCCAGTGAAAAACCTGGTTTTATGTCCTCCAAGGCGTTAAAAAAGGAGCTCAGAAATGATGTATGGAGACCGGCTGATACTGCACAGGTATCCATAGGACAGTACGATAGCCGATTTACACCGCTTCAGTTGGCCAATTACATCAGCACCATTGCAAATGGTGGGAAGCGATACAAGCCATATTTGATTAAGGAGGTAGTCCGATATGACGGTTCTCAGGTTAATGTGACTGAACCGACATATACACAGGTCCCGGTTCAGAAGTCGACTATTGATGCAGTAAAGCAAGGGATGGTTGCGGTTACTTCTTCCATAGACGGGACTGCTTATAAATCATTCCAGGGACTGCCCTTTGAGGTGGCAGGTAAAACCGGTACGGCTCAAACCTCCAAGGGCATTGAACGCTCTCCAAACGCATTGTTTATATGTTACGCTCCGGCCGATGATCCACAGATCGCCATTGCCATAGTCGTCGAAAAGGGCGCTTGGGGTTCGAATGTTGCACCTATTGCAAGAGACATCATTGATGAGTATTTTGGCCTAATAAAAGCTAATACGGATAGCAGCGAGCTAAAACCGGAACTGCCGGTGCTGAACCAATAGGCAGTATTTAGATACAGAAAGCACCATTTGTGAATTAAAGGATCTGATTTAATGCTTGTCTAATTGAGAGAATAATGTAATAATGGATTATGAAAAACGCATCTGGAAGCTTAGTGGTTTAAGAAATCTGTAAATAGTACAGACGCTAGATAATACAGCAAGGGGATCTGGTTTATATGGATGAAAACATTATCAGCTTTAAGGCAACTGTAAACGGCTTGATACTTATCATGCGGGATGAGGCTGATTTTGATACTATTTATGAGCATGTTGACAGGAAGCTGGAGTCATCCGGCAGATTTTTCAAGGGCGCCAGCATGACTGTTAAATATCGGGGGAAAAAGCTGACTGCACAGCAGGAGCAAAAAATTGCTTTGCTCATATCAAAAAAAGCGAAAATGGAAATCAGAAGCTTTGAGGAGGACTCCTCGACACCTGAACCGGAGCCGGAGATAATTGTAAAGACAGTAAAAAAGCCTAAATTAAAGCTGATGTTTTTTAAAGGTCTGGAAGAGGGTATGACAAAGTTTTACAGGGGAACGGTCAGATCAGGCAAGCTTATTAGCTTTGACGGAAATGTGGTTATCCTTGGCGACGTTAATCCTGGCGGTGAGGTAATTGCAACGGGTAATATAGTAGTAATGGGGTCACTGCGTGGCATGGTTCATGCGGGGGCGGATGGTAACAAGGAAGCGATTGTTGCGGCATTGAGCCTGCAGCCTACGCAGCTTCGAATAGCGGATGTCATCACCAGGCCACCCGATACAGAGGAAGACAGACAGGGACTCATCCCGGAACTGGCTTTTGTAAAGGATGAGCTTGTCTATATTGACAGGTTTTTACCACAGCATATGTAGGCATTTTGCGAGGTTACATCGCAAAAGCCTTATATGTAAAATGAATGATATGAACTTCAGCATACATAGGGGGTATTTGGATGGGAGAAGTCATTGTAATTACATCGGGGAAGGGCGGCGTCGGCAAAACGACAACAACCGCTAACATCGGTACCGGCCTGGCATTAGCCGGACAGAAGGCTGTCCTTGTGGACACGGACATCGGTCTTAGGAATCTTGATGTCGTAATGGGCTTAGAAAACAGAATTGTGTATGACATTGTGGATGTAGTGGAAGGTTCTTGCAGGGTTAAGCAGGCACTTATAAAGGACAAACGTTTTGATGGGCTATACCTTTTGCCGGCTGCACAGACAAGAGACAAAACCTCTGTAAATCCGCAGCAAATGATGAAGCTTTGCCAAGAATTAAAGGAAGAATATGATTACATACTAATAGATTGTCCCGCAGGTATTGAACAGGGCTTCAAAAATGCCATAGCAGGAGCAGACAAAGCTATCGTGATAACTACTCCTGAAGTTTCCGCAGTAAGAGATGCGGACAGAATTGTGGGGCTTCTGGAAGCAAATGAGCTTAGAAATCCGAAGCTTCTGATAAACAGAATGCGTATAGATATGGTCAAGCGCGGAGATATGATGTCAATTGACGATATTATTGATATCTTGGCCATTAGCCTTATCGGCGTGGTTCCTGACGATGAGAGGATTGTTGTTTCGACAAATAGAGGTGAGCCTGTGATTAATGATGATAGGTCGGGAGCGGGGCAGGCATACCGAAACATAGTAAAGAGAATAAAGGGTGAAGAGGTTCCTTTTATGAGCTTTGACAACGATCAGGGATTCATACTCAAACTAAAGAAATTACTCGGCCTTCAGGCTGACTGAAAGGGAGGGAAATAAATGCTATTCGATTTAAGTAAAATATTTGGCAAGAAGCAGAGCTCCAAGGACGTAGCCAAAGATAGGCTCAAATTGGTACTGATTCATGACCGTGCAAATGTTTCTCCTCAGTTCCTGGAAATGATAAAGAGTGAGATTATTAAGGTTATTTCCAATTATATGGATATTGATGAAAGTGCCTTGGACATGCAATTGACAAAGACAAAAAGCGACGACGGAGAAAATTTTGTTCCTGCGCTTTACGCAAGTATTCCTATAAAAAATATTAAAAAAAGCGGAAAATGAGGACCAGGCATATTATTGAGAAGGTTTAACCCGATGAACATTGCACTGATAGCGCATGATAATAAAAAAGAGTTGATGGTAAATCTGTGTATTGCTTACAAGACAATACTGCAGCAGCATCGCTTGTTTGCGACTGCTACTACTGCGTCTTTTGTTTCAGAGGGTGCTGACCTTTCCGTTTACAGATTTTCTCCCGGACAACTGGGAGGTGTTCAGCAGATAGCCGCAAGAGTTTCGCTTAATGAGATTGATTTAGTGATATTTCTGAGAGATCCGGTAAGCCCTCGTGAATATGAGCCGGACATTAATTCGCTACTGCGCTTGTGTGACATGAATAGTATTCCTTTTGCTACAAACATTGCTACAGCCGAAATGCTGATTAGGGGTCTGGAAAGAGGCGATTTGCACTGGCGTGAGCAGAAGTAAGAAGGAGACCAACTCTCACTGTATATTTCCTGTATACATAAAAATGTCATCCCGGCAATATAATTTATTGTACGCTTATATAAATGTGCATACATAAATTACTCCGGTTTGGTTACATTGTGCAGGGGATGAGATGGTATGAATAACTCGATGGCCAGACAGAGATATTCAACAAGTCGGCCTACGCGAAACAGAAAGAGAAGAATACCGCAACACAGCGGAGGCCTTCGCAAACTGATTATTTTTCAGTCGCTCATTTGTGCTTTGGTTTTACTGGTGGTCATTATTACTAAAAGCATTCATATTTCAGCAACTGACTACATTACAACTCAAATTAGATACGTACTGGAACACAGTGTTGAGCCGAAGAGTATAATTGCCTATACAGGCAAGCTGGCGGCTGATATTCGTGACAGTATTATTCAAGACTCTAATGAGGCATCAGATGCCGACAAAACACTATTCTCCGACACGACCCTACCATTAGACCCCCATGAAGGATCAGAATTGCCGCACACTGAAGCCACACAAGAGACTCCGACCATGGAGGGAAATCTTTCAATGTCCGAAAGAGAGACCTATGAGACAGGTGGCGGCGATTTCGATGTAGCAACCGACCCGGAAACATCAGTATTAGCCGCGAGCAGCAGCTTGGAAAATGCGGTTCAAAAGCATGGTGACGAGCCACAAGGAGCTATTCAGCTTCTTAATCCCGTTAATGGGACGCTTGCAACAGATTATGGACAGATTAGTGTTACTGCCGGGGGAGATGTGAAGACGCACATGGGAATAGATATACATGTAGAGCAAAAAAGCAATGTAAAAGCCGCACTCGCCGGTATGGTTACTAAGACAGGTGCCTCACAGCAATATGGGGAATATATCATGATACAGCATGATAATAGTCTTGAAACGGTTTATGCACATTGCTCGGACATACTTGCGCAAACGGGTGAAAATGTTAATAGAGGGGATGTAATAGCTCTGGTCGGTGATGACAGTATTTCTGTTGGGAGTCACCTTCATTTTGAAGTGTGGTCGCATGGGAACAATGTTGATCCGCTTGAATACATCAGTGTAGACGACGGGTGAGATTTCAGTCGGAAAAGGTTGAGCTTAGGATAAGTATTTTAATAGTAATTGTACCGGTCGTCATGCTGATCGTCGGGTATTTGAAGGAATATGCCATGGCGTTTTTTTCCATTGCGCTGCATGAAGCAAGCCATGTGGCAGTTGCAGGTTATTATGGTATTAAGCCGGATAGCATATCAATCACGCCGGTTGGGTTTGCAGCTGCAATTTGTGACAGGGGTTCTTCTCGGATAATACTGTTGAAGATTTATACAGCCGGGCCGGCTGCTAATTTTCTACTATTTGCCATTGTAATTTTGGTAGAGAGTATTCTTCCCGGCTTCCGAGAAGAGCTGAGACAGCTGGCAATGGCAAATCTCCTGATTGGATTGTTCAACCTTCTGCCGGCATTTCCTCTTGATGGAGGGATGATTCTACAGCAGCTGCTTTCAGACAAGGTTGGATTGCTGGCGGCAGGCAAGAGCGTGCGTATACTGACCCTAATTATGTCGGCTGCCATTGTTGTAGTCGGTGTAATTCGATTCTATATGAGTGCAGGTAACATTAGTCTTATTATGATCGGAGTTTATATCCCTATTATTCTAAAGGATGCGAGAATGGAGGGCGCTTTCATGAATATTAAGCAAATACTATACAGACGTTCAAGGTTGATGAAAAGAGGTATTTATCCGGCCAGAGATTTGGTAGTGACCAAGAATATCAGGCTTGGTGATACACTGACTAGTATGGATTTCGATAGATTCCACATTATCTATGTTTTGGATGATAACTTACGTCTTGTGAGGGTTTTTACGGAAAACGAAATCATGGAAGCACTTTCCGGAAATATTGGAAACATAACATTCGAGCAGTTGATGAGCATATCCTCTGACAAAGATTAACGTCCGATGCTTTCCAATATTTGTGCAGTCGATTTGGGCCTGTTCATCGTATAAAGGTGAATGCCGTCCGCGCCATTATCAATAAGATCTCTTATCTGCTGCGCAGCATATTCTATTCCCGCCTTTCTCATATCCTCGGGGTTATCTTGATATTTGTCCATGATTAATACCAGCTTTGCAGGGAAGGAGCAACCGCTCTTTGCTGAGATGGATTTAACCTGATCGGCTCTGAATACAGGCATGATACCGGCTTCGACAGGGCAATTGATGCCTATCCTGCGGGCTTTTTCAATGAAATCAAAATAGAAACGATTGTCAAAGAACAGCTGCGTTACTAAGAAATCAGTACCTGCGTCAACCTTTTCCTTCAAGTGCTTCAAATCTTCACTGAGCCTAAGTGAGTCCACATGTCCCTCCACATATGCGGCTGCGGCAATACAAAAATCACCGGATTTTTTTATATGTTCAATCAATTCATATGCGTATTTGTAGGCACCTTTTGAAAAGTCAAAATCAGGCTGATCGGCAGGAGGGTCTCCTCTTAAGGCGAGGATATTTTCCAGACCGGTTTCGCGCATGGAGTTGAGCATATCATCGATATCATCCCTTGTATGGCCAACGCATTTAAAATGTGCCATACTTTCTATATGATTTACATTTTTTATTCTTGAGGTGATTTCCAGTGTCCGGCCCTTCTTACTGCCGCCTGCACCATAGGTGACACTAATGTAGTCGGGCTTTAGTGCCTCGAACTGCTCCAAACGGTCAAACAATGTGTCTATGGGCAGATCCGGCTTTGGTGGAAATATTTCAAATGATATGACCGGTTTCCCTGGCTTAAATAAATCAATAATTTTCATAGTTCCTCCAATATTTTATATACTAATTGAATTATAACATGAATTAAACGTCTGTCAAGTACAGTTAAACACAATCAACTTCACTTAAACATTGAATAATGTCGGTAATAGGACTGAGCAATTAAGTGATGGCATTATTGAAGTTTCCCCTGCTTTGGTATAGAATATAGAATTAATAATACAGGTCAGATGGGCAATATAAATGCAGCTAGGAGGTAGCAGATGTATAGGATTGTTAAGAAGGAAATTCTGAATCCGACCGTAAAGCTGATGGAGGTAGAAGCTCCATATATAGCAAAAAAGGCGGGGCCTGGTCAGTTTATCATACTCAGGGTCAATGAAGATGGAGAGAGAATACCGCTGACCATTGCTGATTATGACAGACAAAAGGGTACTGTGACGATTATTTTTCAGGAGGTTGGCAAGACGACCAGGCTTCTTGGGGAATTGG
>CAYOKA010000090.1:0-9236 GCA_964404395.1 uncultured Oscillospiraceae bacterium
CTCCTTTAAACAATAAATTAAACAGGTTGTTGCAACACCTTATATTTCAAGGCCTTTAGCCTTAAAACTCCTAAATATACCGACTGATATGCGTTTCCGTTCCATTACCCTTTTACTGCACCCATCATAATCCCCTTTACATAGAACTTTTGCATGAAAGGATATGTAAACAGAATGGGAACTGTAGCAATAACTGTAATACACATTCTCACCGTCTGGGGTGTAATCAAGTTCTGCACCCCTCTTGCTGTCACATCGTTCGTTGTCATATTTGCCTGGAAAGAATTTGCCTGATTCAAATAGTTGTAGAGAACTAATTGTATAGTATTTAGTCGGCTATTCGTCACAAGAAAATAATTGTCATTCCATGAATTCCATTGCCCTACCGCTGTATATACTGCTATAGTTGCCAAAATCGGCTTTGAAAGCGGAAGAATTATTTGAGAATAAGTTTTCAAGTATCCTGCTCCATCAATCATAGCAGACTCTTCAATGGATACAGGAAGCGATTCTATATAAGTTTTTATCAGTATCACATAAAAAGCCGGTAGTGCTCCTCCTAGAACATATAACAAAAAATTATTCTGCAATCCATAGGCTTTCATCGTCAAATACCAAGGTATCAGCCCGGCATTTAGATACATTGTGATAATTAGAAACCTATATATGATTTTTCTAAAATATAATTCATTTTTCGTTATAATATAAGCAAACAATGAAGTACAAAACAATGTGGTACCAGTTCCCATCACAGTCCTGGAAGCGGATATGAAAAATGCCTGGAATATGTCGTTTAACTGAAATATTCCTTTATAGGTTGCCAGGCTAAAACCTACCGGCCAAAATATAACTTTTTGCATGTCCATTACCGGATTACTAAAAGAGTAAATCACCACATAATAAAATGGATATATGCAAATGCACATAAATAGCCCTAAAAATATGTAATTGAATATGTCGAATATCAGCCCCTTTGGTAAAAAGTTAGTATTCTCTTTCTTCATTAAGACTACCTCCACAATCTGCTGTGTGCTTGATTGATGCCAGCTGTGCTCATTTGATGCTATACGATAGATTCTCCCCGCAACTGTTTTGATACCTGATTTGCAATAAAAAGCAATGTAATGCTTATTATTGTTTTTGATATACCAAGAGCAGTTGAAAATGAGTAATTATTTGTAATAATCCCGACTTTGTATACATAATAATCCAGTACTTCTATTCTGTCTGCTACCAACGGATTATAAAAGACAAAGAACTGGTCAAAACCATTATTCAATATATTGCTTATAGCAAGTAAAAGTAGAACCAGATAAGTTGAATAAAGGCCGGGTATTGTAACATTCAAGATGGTCTGAAGGCGATTAGCTCCATCAACCCTTACTGCATCATAAAGTTCACTATCAATACCGGATATTGTTGCTAAATAAATAATAGCTCCCCATCCGAGGCTTTTCCATGTACCCAATGCCCATTGAAATATCCATACAGCTTTTCCGTTACCCATGATTCCCGGACTCGCTACAGGATTCATGCCGATACTTATAAGCATACTGTTCAGCATTCCTTCACTTGAAAAAATTCCAAAAGCTAATCCGAAAACGATAATCCAACTAATGAAATTGGGAAGAGTAGTTGTTGTTTGTATCAGTTTCTTGTATTTACTACTTTTTATTTCATTGAGCATAATAGAGAATAAAACAGGAAGTGGTGTGCTCAATATACCCAAGAAACTCATTACAAGGGTATTCCTTAAAACTCTTACCAAATCTCCACCATCCTCAAAAATCTTAGTAAAATTTTGCAATCCGGCAAAGGGCATTTTTGATAAGGCCAGCCCCGGCTTATAATCAAAAAAAGCAAGTCCCCACCCAAGCAGGGGAACATAATAGAAAGCAAAAATATAAAGAATTAGCGGCGAAATAATAAGAAGCAACTTTAACCCTGAAGGCATCCTTCTGCTTTGTATGCAAATGCTTGATGAATTTTTGAATTGAAGTTTCATTACTATCTATGACCTCCGATGAAAAATAGGCAAAGCAATTCCAATAAAATAGTAACATCTAGTCATAGGAATACGGAATGAACAATTCTAAGAGATGATTAAATATCTTCATACTGGTTATTATTTCAATTAGCCGGTTATTCACTTTTCTCATGAAAATTGTAAAAAACTAATAACTCTTCCCTGTGAAACGTGGCACTCTGATCACTACTTTTGTTCCAATTCCCTTCTTACTCACGATGTCAATACCGTAATTCTCACCATAATGGAGCTTGATTCTTCGATTCACATTCGGGAGCCCTATTCCACCATCTTCCGAAGTTGTCTTTCTTTCGGCACCAGCTATTATTTCTCTAATCTCTACTAACCTTTCATCCTCTATTCCGGTGCCATTATCCTCAACAACTAAGTGAATCTCTCCGTATTTTTCTTCAGCGGCAATATGCATTATACCTATGTAGTTTTGTAATACAAGACCATGCTGGAAGGAGTTTTCAATCATCGGCTGTAGTATAAAACGAAGAATTTGACAATGCAAGAGCTCATCAGGTATGTCAATATCAATGCTGATTCCTTCTCCATATCTCATATTCATAATTCTAATATAATTTTTTGCAAACTCCACTTCTTCTTCAATAGTGCACAAAAAATCTGTATTCTGAAATATGGAGCGCAGTATACTACCCAGCACTGTCAAGCTATCTGTCACATTTTTGGCTTTATGAATTCCAGCCATATGCTTAATAGTATTCAGTGTGTTATACAAGAAGTGGGGATTAATTTGGGCCTGCAGAGCCTTTATTTCAATGATTCTTTTTTCATCCTCAATGGACTTGATACTGTCAACTAGCATCATGATGCTCTCTGACATTCTGTTGAACTGCCTCCCCAGAACACCTAATTCATTCTTTGAAGTTTCAGGTAGAACGTGACCAAGCTTTCCTTCTTCCATCTCTTGCATAGCTTTTGTCAATTTGTTTAAAGGTTTTGTGATAACATAGATCCAGTATATTGAAATTGAAAAGGCCATAATAATGCTAAATGCAAACACCAGTAGCAAAATCTTCCTTAATTCAAAAATTCCTCGAATCAGTTGTTCTAAAGGTATCTCATTCACTAAAATCCATCCGGTTTTGCTCATATGGTAATAGATTATGTTCATTGCAGGGCTCCCTTGATTAAAGAAAATGCTTCCATATAAACTGTCCTGTTCAAGTTTTTCAAACACCATACTACTGAGGTTAATCTGTGATTGATCCGTATTAGAAATAATTATTCCTTTATCATCCATAATATACAAAATGCTTTCGTCTTCAACAGGATTATTATTGTATATAGAGGTGAAGTATCTTTCATTTACATTAATTACAATGGTTGCAATCTGTTTGCCGGAGTAATTGATGCTCCGGGCAGCAGAAATATAGTAAAAGGGATTGACAGTTTGCACATTAGTATCCATTTCGAAGTCCTCGGCGGATAAACCCCCAAACCAATGCAACCCCAAGATATCAGACTTTACCTTCCTATATAAATCCGTTTCATAAAAGTGGCTTTGTCCTCTTTCGTCCATATTTATTATGTTTTTCTGCGCTGTTTTACCCAAAATATAACCGGTTTCTCCATAAAAAAAGATGGATTCTATATACTCATATCTGCTAACCTCTTGTGACAATTCATCAAAAACCCGGTTAATCAGCAATGTACGCTCAATATCTGAGTTATGGTTTCCTACAAGATAATCCTGGATGTCCTGTGATACAATCAGCATCTTTGATATCTTATCAACTTCCTTTATAAAAGAATCAATATTATATTCTAATTGCTGGAATTGGTTGACCTTTTCTTTCTCTGTCTGCTTATTAAGAATATTAACCATTCCGGCATAGACCATTATTGAACTGATGATCAAAACGATCAGGATCATCACCATAAATGAAGCGATCAGCTGTGTCTTCAGCCTAATACTAAAACTTTTTCCTGATAGTATTTTGAGTATCTTATTCATAACACACTCCACATCAAGGCTTATTGTTATTGAAACCATCTATTGTAAATGCTTGATTTCTAAACTCATTTGGTGAAATGCCGGTAGTTTTTTTAAATGTTCTACTAAAATAGCCTTCATCAGAAAAGCCTGTTCTTTCCGCTATTTCGTAGGAGCGCATATTTGTATCTAAAAGTAGCTCTTTCGCCTTTTCTATTCGAAACCTGGTAATATACTCAACAAAGCCGATTCCAAATTTATTTTTAAATAGTCCGCTGAGGTAATTTGGGTGCAGCTCCACTTTCTCTGCCATCTGCGACAGTGAAATGTTTTGATTATAATTCTCCTCAATATGTCTGATTACCGTTACAATTTCCTTCCGGTAATATTGCTTTCCAGTCTTTAATTCAGAAATACGATTTTGGAATGCCTTAAATGCATCTATTGTTTCCTCTAGTGTTTCGCAATTTGACATCTGTTGTTCACATTTTACTAGGGTGTCTGATATTTCGTCTGCATTCATGCCTAACGTGAGCATATTTTTAAGAACGGAATCCAAAAAAAACCTTATCACTCTGTTCTTTGACAAAACAACTTTATCCTGAAAATTATTTGTATCCCCAAATAAACTCTCATAAAGCTTTTCCAAACATATTCCTTTATCACTAAACAGTATTTCAAGCTTTTTTCGCATATCCCTCTCAATTTTCTTTAAGTAGATATCCTGAATATAAATGTCTTTACCTATACCACAAAAATACTTGTGTTCAATTGCTTCATTTGCTTGATTATACAATAGTTTAAGTGAAGAATATCCATCCATTTTCATACTTACCCCAAATGAGATTGAACTGTCAAAATAGGTATTAAAGGCCCTTCGCAGGTGGCTTAGAATTCCATTCAGCTTTTTTTCATTTCCGTTTCATCCGATATATGGGCAAAACAAAGGGCGATGATAAACCTGTTGTCTCTTTCATGACTCGCTATTCCTATACGATACTTATCCAATAATTCGTTTATGGCATTCAATATTGAAAAAAAGACCGGCTTAATCTGTTCTTTATCATATTTTTCTCGAAGTATATGATAATGATCAATTTCCATAATTACAACGACGAGAGCTTCGGGTTTCAAGTGGAGATTCATCTCATCTACATGCCGTGAAAAATCACCCTCCGAATAATTCCCATGAAATAGATAATTTGAAAGCATACTTTCCTTCAAAACACCTATGTTCTTCAAATAGCCCTTTCCGTCCGGCCGATGGGTATCAAGCTCCTTCAATTCATTTTTGGCTTTTACAAGAATAGATTCCATTTCATCCTGAGACATCGTAAGCTTCAATATATATCCTGTAACATCAAGTAAGAGCGCTTTCTGAGCATATTCAAACTCATCGATACAGGATAAAATTATTACCCTTGTTCTCGAATCCTCTGTTCTAATTCTTTCTATGAGACGGATTCCATCCAAAACCGGCATCCTGATATCAGTTAGAATAATATCGGGGCTTTCCTTTTTATATTTTTCCCATGCATCCTGGCCATTTCCGGCATCTCCAATCACAGACATACCAAGTCTTTCCCAATCAATGGAGGACTTGATCCCAACACGCACAAGCATTTCATCTTCAACGATTAACACCTTAAGCAAATACTCAACTCCTCACCTTTATTCAAGGATTAGCCGCATAATTGTTTGAAGTAATTTTCTCCGACTTTATACTGTTTCCCTTTTCCCTGCTTTTAGCTCAACCTTTACCATTTGGGTGCCCTTAACTGCCACCATAACTGTCTGGTCAATTTCTGACAGTAGCTCAGTCTTTACAAAATCTTCATCCCACTGTATATCAACAGTAACCCGCCCCTTTGCACAAAGCCCTTTAACCTCTCCCTTTTTCCAGGCTGAAGGCAGTGCCGGCAGGATAAATATCCGCTTTCCCCTGCTTTGCAGCAGCATCTCAGCAATACCAGAGGTTGCACCGAAGTTCCCATCTATCTGAAAAGGCGGGTGTGCATCAAACATATTAATATAGGTGCCTCCTCTTTCGGAGTATTTCACATCCGAGCTCTCTACCACTCTAAGCTGCGTATTCAGAAGCTTAAGTGCCCTGTCGCCGTCGAAAAGCCTTGCCCACTGGTTGATTTTCCAGCCCAGACTCCATCCGGTTCCCTCGTCTCCCCTCAGATTGAGCGAAGCCTTACAGGCTTCTGCCAGTTCAGGTGTGCCTTCAAGCGTTATTTCATTTGCCGGATGCAAACCATAAAGGTGTGAAATATGCCTATGACCCGGTTCTGCTTCCTCATATTCCTCATACCATTCAAGGAGCTGGCCTTTACTTCCTATCTTATAAGGATACATCTTATTAATCTTTTCCTTCAGTTCATCAGCAAAGTCAGTATCACAGTCCAACAGCTCGCAGCACTTAATACAGTTATGAAAGAGCTCCCTGGCAATAGTCATTGACATTGTAGCGCTCGCGGAAATGTTACATTGCTTACCCTCATATATAAAAGTATTTTCAGGGGATGTAGACGGGCAAATTATCAGATATCCCTGATTGTCCTCCATCATGATATCAAGCAGGAAAAGGGCGGCACTCCTCATTATGGGGTATGCAATATCTATCAGAAAATCTCGGTCAAGGGTATACTCGTATTGGTCATAAAGGTGTCTGCACAACCATCCTGCCGAAACGTTCCAGAATGCAAAGCAGGCCGAACCCTTCCAGTGATTGCCCATGGGAGATGTCAGCCTCCAAAGGTCAGTATTGTGGTGTGAAGTGAACCCCCTGGCACCATAAACCTCCTGAGCGGTTTTCCTTCCATTTACAGCCAGGTTTTCTATCAGTTCTACCAACGGCTGCTGGAGCTCTCCAAGGTTACAGGAGAAAGCCAGCCAGTAATTCATCTGCGCATTTATATTGATAGTGTAATTGGAGCTCCATGGAGGGCGAATCTCACTGTTCCAAATCCCCTGTAGGTTCGCTGGCTGCGTTCCTTCCCTGGAGGATGCTATGAGAAGATATCTGCCAAACTGAAATAATAATGTATATAATGACAAATCATCCTGTATCTCTCTGAAGCGGTAAAGGCGCTTGTCCGTCGGAAGGCATGAGGCTTCATTTTCTCCAAGATCAAGCCTGACCCTGTCGAAATAATACCTGTAATCGGAAACATGTGCACAGAATATGTCATCGTAAGACTTGGTAGCTGCTTTTGAGATATTGTCCGCACAAACACTTTCATATTCATTCCCATTTAGATAAGGGTGCTTATCGTATCCGGAGAAACTGGTTCGTGCATCAATCAGAATGATTACTTCATCGGCTCCCGCTACTTCAATTGTTGTAGGCGTGGATGCTATCCTTCCGCCAGTTGCAATGACTTTAGCCATAGCTGCATATAACATGCCGCGTTCTCCATCCATGTCCGAATATACCACAGGTATTTCAAGATCATTACTGTAACTGGGTTCAACGTGTGACGGAGCTTCACCCTTAAGAACAAGAAAACCATTGTCAACAGACACCAATGATTTTAAAGAGCACTTAAAGCTCATAGAAAAACTGATGCTTTTTTGCTGACTACATGAAAACCTCATAATAATGATATTATCAGGGGCTGAAGCAAATGTCTCACGCTGATACCGGGCTTCGGATACATTGTATTCAATGGAAGAAATCGCAGATGAAATATCAAGGCTTCTAGAATAATTCTCGACACAACCGGCATGCTTAAAATCAATCACCAAATCCCCGATAGGCATATAAGATTGTGTCCAGCCTGAAGTAAGCTCTCTCTCAACCAGCTCTTGGGCTTCATGGTACTTTTTGTTCTTGGCAAGCTCCGCTGCCTTGCGGAAAAAGCTCCCTTTTCCTTTAGGATTCAAATCGCGGGGATAGCCTGACCAAAGAGTATCCTCGTTCAAAGAAAGAACTTCCCTTTCCACTCCCCCAAATATCATCGCTCCAAGTCTGCCATTTCCAACAGGAAGTGCCTCTACCCAGCTTGCGGCTGGTTGTTCATACCATAATCTCATAGTAAATCATCCTTTTCGTATGCAATCAATAAAGATATATATAAAAAGCAGTATTTACACTATTATTTTTCCTCCGTTGCCATAGAAACAGATACTGACTCAAAGCTCAGTTTGTCTCTAAAGAACTTAATAATTTCCTCTGTATTAGTGCATTTACCAATATCATCATTAATTACTACATTCACAGACGCATTTACAATGTTTTCATCCTTCGGGACAAAAGTAACCATAAAGTTATAGCCATTATCGAATATGTAAAGATAGGTTGTGGTTGTTTGTAACCCTTCAAAAATAAAGCTGTCACCATGGTTTAAAATTGAAGTGGCTGCGATTGTCGTAGCACCGTTCATTGCATTTAGTTGCGAGGGAACTGCAATAGCAAATCTGTCTTTTACCATATTTTCAATTTCATTAGGCAATTTTATTCCAGAAAGCATATTCTCATATACCATTTTATCTAAATTATCTATGATAAAAACAGTCTTCGGTTCTTTATAATCATTGTCAGAGATACCTTTTATGATATTTGATAATTCTTCGTTTGCACTATAAAGAGAAGTGTATTCCTCACATTCTGCCAATGTATCAACTTCATTAATTAATCTAAGTCCTATATCAGTAAGGGATAGCTTGTTATCAACTATAGCCGTTGTGCAAGCAGTTAATATAACAGTAATACAGATACCTACAAAAAATATAAGTTGTCTTTTCAATTTCACAATTTTGTCCTCCAGTAAATTGAAATAACTTGTACTTTCGCTCATTATACCATATACCATGTAAAAAAGGCGCGGAAAGTATGCTTCACCTCCCCTATATAGATATTATGACAAAACACTTGCTGGATCAAACATTTACAGTACATGTATAGGGCGCTACTCGTTTTTGCAGCTTTTGTGTAAAAATATACTCTATAAAGCCTATTTCATAGACAAGGAGCTATGAAATGAGGACTATTCTCAGAAACATTGTCCTAAAGTCGAAAAAGTGAGTAGCGACCTCTGCTTTCACCATCCACTCTTTATAGTCATTACTGCTGGTGGTTTTTTCAATTAATGGGCGATAATCTTAATAAGAATACTGCTTTTTCTTCATCAATCCAACAATAACTGCTTTGCTAGCGTGATTATGTCAACGTATATGGGGTTTTGTTCCATTATTATGCCCATTACTTGCAAAACCAACCACTGGACTGATATTGATCCC
>CAYOKA010000091.1:0-9204 GCA_964404395.1 uncultured Oscillospiraceae bacterium
AGACGGTCGGCCCTGCAACGCCCACCAAAGCGTTTTGCGAAGCAAAATCGCTTACATTGTGAAAAGGGCATCACGCAGTGATGCTGGACGTTTTGCGAAGCAAAATCGCTTACCAATGATTATCCGCCGAAGGCGGTATAATCTACCGAAAGAAACCTTCACGCAGTGACGTGGATTGTGAAAAGGGCATCACGCAGTGATGCTGGACGTTTTGCGAAGCAAAATCGCTTACCAATGATTATCCGCCGAAGGCGGTATAATCTACCGAAAGAAACCTTCACGCAGTGACGTGGATTGTGAAAAGGGCATCACGAAGTGATGCTGAATTTGCCCGAAAACCCGCTGTTTAGTGGGTTTTTAGGATGTTATGGGAATACTTTTGGCAGCTATAAATGCACCCTATAAAATGGACTTGAATTCTAATGATATCAAGCAATGCAGACAATTATTTTTAGATCATATTGCTATAAAATTATCAAGTACGGATGGCGAAAGCAGAGGTCGCTACTCACTTTTTCAACCTTTGCGCAATATTTTTGGGAACAGCTCTCGTTTTCTGGCTCATTTTCTATAAAACAGGCTTTAAAGAGCATTTTTTTACACAAAAGCTGCAAAAACGAGTAGCGCCCTTAGGTTTTTCATACATTCTCCAATTTATACAAACCGAAGGGCCCGATAAGAATATTTCGGGGGAGGTTCACGTTTACTTTACACAAACATTCTGAGAAAGAATTTGTGATTCACTAAAGCATTTGATAATATGGGGAGGGAAGTATTTGCCGAGGTGATCAATCCATGCCATTTACCATAGTTAGACAGGACATCACGAAAATGAAGGTTGACGCGATTGTCAATGCCGCCAATACTGCACTCCAAATGGGCGGAGGCGTTTGCGGCGCTATATTCAAGGCTGCCGGAGCCACTGAGCTTCAGGCTGCTTGTAATAAGCTTGCTCCCATTAAGACGGGCGGTGCGGTAATAACGCCGGGATTCGAGCTTCCGGCCAAGCATATCATACATACTGCAGGACCGGTTTACCGAGATGGCAAGCAGGGTGAGCAGGGGCAGCTGCGCTCCTGTTACTTGAACAGTCTGAAACTTGCTGTAGAAAATAAGTGCGAAAGCGTAGCCTTCCCGCTGATTTCAAGCGGAATCTACGGATACCCCAAAGAGGAAGCCTTTCATGTGGCATCTAATGCGATAGGGGAATTCCTGTCGGATCATGACATTAACGTGTTTCTTGCAGTATTCGATAAAGCCGCTTTTAGGGTCAGTGAGGGGCTGCTTGGCGAGGTCGCAAGCTACATTGACGAGCATTATGTGGATGAACGATTGGACAAGCGGAGGGAGCGTAAGCTGCTTAGCGTGGAAATAGAAGCTTTGAGCGTACATGCTCCGGGCGTGGTCTATGAAGATGCCAGAGCCGTCACCCCGGCAAGGGGGATAGACGACTTAATCGGCAATCTGGATGAACCGTTCTCGACAACCTTGCTGCGCCTTATTGATGCGAAGGGCAGAACGGATGTGGAGGTCTATAAACGCGCCAATCTCGATCGCAAGCTTTTCTCAAAAATAAGAATTGGTAAAAACTACATACCCAGCAAGCGAACCGCCGTTGCTCTTGCGGTTGCATTGGAGTTATCTCGCGACGAGACTGATGACCTTTTGAAACGGGCGGGATACGCACTGTCCCATAGCCAAAAATTTGACGTGATTGTAGAATATTTCATCATTAACGGTAAATACAATATCTTTGAGATTAACGAGCTCCTGTTCAAATACGATCAGCCATTGCTTGGAGGTTAATGTCGCTTTGAAAGCGACCATCAGCTCTATTTTCAGTGTTATCCTTAAGTCATAATAAAACTTAAGTAAGGCTTTTGCGATGTTACCATAATATTTTGCTGCGCAAACCTTAAACATGCTTCATCGCAAAATGCCCTAAGGAGGATATGACAATGAAAAAAGGATTAACAGAGTTGGTATTTATACTGGACAAAAGTGGCTCAATGGGAGGCCTGGAAAAGGACACCATAGGCGGCTACAATTCTATGCTTGAAAAGCAAAAGGCAGTGCAGGGAGAATGCTTCATCACGACAGCACTATTTGACAATGACTATGAACTGCTTCATGACCGTATTGATATCAAAGCAGTAAGCCCCATAACGGATAAGGAATACTGTGTCGGAGGCTCAACTGCGCTCATTGACGCAATAGGCAGAACGATACATAAGATCGGCAATGCTCAAAAGCATACGGCTGCCGGCTATCGTGCAGAAAAGGTTATGTTTGTTATTATCACGGATGGAGAGGAAAACTCCAGTCGCGAGTATTCGGCTGAAAAGGTCAAAAAGATGATTGAGCACCAGAGAGCGGAATTCCAATGGGAATTCATATTCCTTGCTGCCAACATTGATGCGGTGGAAACTGCCGGACGTTATGGTATCAGTGCAAACCGAGCCCAGAACTATCATTCCGACAAAGAGGGCGTTGAGGTTAATTTTCGCGTTATGAGCGACGCCGTTGCGAGCTTCCGCGAGTGCGCGATTATTGCCGAAGATTGGAACAAAGAGATTGATAAGGACTACACGCAGCGTGGTCATATGCAAAAAAAGTGATTCGGTTAAGGTACCGCAGTACCGTTTGCGGATGAGAGCAAAATGCCCCAGGCAAAAGGCAATTGAATTCCTGCATCAGTTCACATATAATGGAATAGGGTGATATTATATGGCTGATGTGGAGCGAGATTTTGTCGAAAGGCGAAAAGGACCGGACATATATGTTAAGGCTGTATGGTGGATTGTGGGGATTGGATGGCTGATGATTATTGCGGCATTTATTTTTACTGATCAGGCCAGGCCCGGGAGGATAACTTTTTTTGAACGATTGTTTGATGTTTCAGTAAGAGATTATTGGAATACCAATTTGCTAAGGAATGCTTCTTTTATTCTATTATTTAATTTCGTTGTATGTATTATCGGCTTTATGCTCAACATGATGAGGCAAAAAAGAAAAACAGATAAGATAAGCAAATCAATCCTTGTGCTGACAGCTATTAATCTAATCGGAGTCTTTTGGTATTTGCTTCGGTGATTTTATCAAACCGGCTTTTCCTATAGTCTGTTGGTGATAGGCCAATATGCTTCTTAAACAGCTTAGAAAAAAGAAGAGGGTCTTCATAGCCTACTGAACGAGAAACATCTCCAATGGTAAGCATATCATTCTTCATTAGCTCGCAGGCTCTGCTAATACGAAAACCAATCAAAAAGCCCTGTGGCGAGATACCCATTTGCTCCTTAAATATGCTGCCCAAATAGCTTCTGTCAAGGCCGACAGAGTGGGAAAGCTTAGAAATACTTACCTTTCGAGAATAATTCATTACAATGTATTCAATTGCCTTCTTCACGTAAAGCTCTTTTCTGTTAACAACTTGACTCGAATGTGGGTCATCGCTGTTTTGTTCAATCAGCTGCGACAAAAAGAGGTGTAAATATCCCAGCAGTCGTGTTTTACCGGCCTTGCGTAAAGTCATTGCCTCATTCATTTTTGTAAAACAGTGATCAATATAATTATCGCTGCCGCACCCGAAAATTGGTTGTTCTAAGGTTAGCCCGGCGCGCTGAAGGTAGTTTTCGGCTTTGAGCCCGTGAAAACCGACCCAGGAGTAATGCCAGGGATCCTTCTGATCTGCCTGATAATAGGTGATGATGTCGGGGCAAATCAGAAAGCCTTGTCCGGTTTGGAGATGGTATGTTCTATCACCGACATGAAACTGTCCTTTCCCACTATGAATGTAATGTATCAGGAAGTGGTCCCTGACGGCAGGACCATAATAGTGACCTGATTCACAGACCTCTGTACCGCATTGATACATATCCAGATCTGTGTGATTAAGATGGGGAAGCGGTAAAAGTTGCTCCATGAGACTCCTTCCTTTCGATGCTTGCATATCGTTTCATCTAGCATTATACCATACACATATAGCATACATCCATTTAAAACGATGCATAAATGTTATAGAATAAATCTAATGGTGTATTTCCTAAAACACTTAACAGAAAAAGAGATAAGGGGATGATTCTATGAAAAAAATAGCATTTATCGGAGCGGGTAGCTTCGGCTTTACAAGAACTCTTGTCAGGGATATTTTGACCTTTCCTGCTCTGGCTGACAGTACTATTGCGTTGATGGACATCGATTCGGTTCGTCTGGCTGCTATTAAAAAGGCGGTAGATAAAATTGTAGATGCAGGGAAGTATCCAGCCAAGGTCGTAGCCACTACGGATAGGGCGGAAGCCCTCAAGGACGCAGATGGTGTCGTCTGCACTATTCTCGCCGGAGGTGTGGATGTTTGGAGGCATGACATAGAGATTCCCAAGAAGTATGGAGTAGATATAAATGTAGGTGATACAAGGGGGCCAGCCGGTATATTCAGAGCGTTGCGCACGATACCTGTCATGTTGGATATCTGCAAAGACATTGAGCGTTACTGCCCCAATGCTATATTTCTCAACTATACAAATCCCATGGCTATGCTTTGCAGGGCTATGCAGGAACAGAGCAAGATTCAGGTTACCGGTCTTTGCCATAGTGTCCAAGGGACAGCTGATATGTTGGCAAAGTGGATTGGTGCGCCTATGGAGGAAATTACTTATTTGTGTGCAGGTATCAATCATCAGGCTTTTTACCTGGAATACAAATGGAATGGTAAGGATGCAATACCCTTAATCAGAAAGGCCGTTACTGAAAGGCCCGAGGTATACAAGGAGGAGATTGTAAGAAATGAAATGTTCCTTCATCTGGATTACTATGTGACAGAGTCCAGCGGACACAATTCCGAATACAATGCATGGTTCAGGAAAAGGCCGGATTTGATTGAGAAATACTGTACTCACGGTACGGGCTGGAATCCCGGACATTATGGTTTCATACTTAATGAATATCTGGAGCGTGAAAATACCTGGAAGAAGGAAATCGACGATTGGCTGGCAGAAGATAAGGTTGATATTGAAAGAGGGCAGGAGTATGCCGCTTATATTTTCAATGCAACTATTGGTGACGGAACACTGTTTGAGTTCAATGGGAATGTCCGCAATTTCGGATTAATCGACAACCTGCCGGTCGGCTGCTGTGTGGAAGTCCCTGTGATTGCTTCAAAGAGGGGGCTTAACCCAATCCATGTGGGGCCACTACCTGAACAGCTTGCCATACTCGTAAATACAAGCGCACGCTGTGAAGAGCTAGCGGTAGAAGCTTCAATTACAGGGGATCCGCGCAAGGTGTTTTATGCAGTATGTTTCGACCCATTAACTTCGTCGGTTCTGAGCCTTAACGAGATTAAGCAAATGACAGATGAGATGTTTGAAGCGAACAGGCAATGGCTGCCACAGTTTAAGCATGAAAGCTGACACAATTTTGAATGGCATGAAGAAGGGGGACGGAGAACCGTCCCCCTTCTTAGACCCTTAAGTAAGACGGAGAACCGTCCCCCGTCTTACTTAATCTATGAAGATATTGCCCCGAGATGTCTCGATTTGAATTAGAACATCGTTTTGTACATTTAACGTATAGACAGTGCCATCTGTAGTTTTAGTGCCTGCCTTTTCTCCGGCAGCCTGTATAAAGCCGGCTGATGTGCGAGCCTTGACTGCAGCTGATTCATTGTCCGCAAAGGAATCCACATAGATAAATCCGGTATATGTCTTTGCTTCGACGGGAAATTCTGTGCTGTCAATGTATATAAAGCCGCCTCTACTTTCGAGCTTAAGTTCATTGGGCTTGAAATCTGCAGGAAGCAGAATGGTCAACTCTGCGCTATTTTCGTGCAGGCTCAATAGTCGGAAAAGGGGCATCCTTCCGTTGGACCTTTCCTCAAATTCTAATCGTCCGTTGGCGCAGCTAATTTCAGGCTCCAGCCAGTCGGCCTTTTCGTATTCAATCTCAATCTTGTCAGAGCTGCCCTTCTTAAGCCTAATATTGGAATGTGTGGTATTTATGCTTACGCTATTTACATCCTCGCTGCTGTATGCCCACTCTTCCAATACGATATTGCTGGGGGCGACGCTGTTGTATAGCATAAAAAGCGTAACAGGAAGGCCGGTCAATAGTGATATCAAGAGCCCTGATGCTGATATAGCCATAACAATCTTAAGTATTAGCCCTTTCAAATCGATTCTTTCGGCTGTGCTGGCACCATCCTCCTGTGTATCCCTTGCTCCAGCAGAATCTATAACCTTCACTCCTGCAACATCTCGCTTGGCAATGGCAGGAATGGCGGAGCCGCTAAGTCTATGCCTGGTATCTTTGCTAGGTATATCTTTGGAATATATTTGCTTGGGATCCGAGGGGCTTGCTGCCGCTGGATTCCTTTTCAGCATACGAGCTATGAGCCTTGTAGAAAGCCTGACCGAAAGCCCGGTCAGCTTGAAAAGGCCATAGGCAGTCAGCAACATAAGCCCTGCGAAAAATACGCCCATGCCAAGGCTGCTAATTATCTCAGGCACATACTGTGAAGGTATCTTCAAAGCCTCGGCTACGAATACTGATAGTATGATACAGGCCGCAGCTACTGAGGCTACAGTAATGATGAAGAGGCAGACTGCAATGGTGTAGGTCGTAAAAATGAGTATTGAGAAGAGGAAGACTGACAAGGGCCTTGTTATCCTTGAACGTGAGTATTTGACTGCTTTAGAGTAATTCTTCAGGTCAGGCTTACTGCGGACATTCTTGATACTTACTTCTGCCTTAATTGAAGCGGCGATATTTGCCGGGGTGTCAAGCTTTGCCAACAGATCTTCAGGGGAAACACCATCATAGGATGCATCGTTTAAATGCTCCTGGTAATAATCCAGGACAGCAGCTTTTTCCGCTTCGGGAAGGCCGTTGAGCTGTAGCCTCAGTTCATCTAAAAAGGCCATCAATTTTGCATCCATTTTCATTTCATCCATTTTGGTTTCATCCATTTTGATTTTCACCACCAATAATATAATCTATTATTTTTCTTTGTTCCAATAACTCCATTTTATACTCATTCAAGCGAGATATACCGGTGGCGGTTATTCTGTAGTAGCGTCTTAGGCGACCGGAGTGCTCGGATGAATAGGTTTCCAAGCAACCCTGTGTTTCAAGCCTTCGCAGCACAGGGTAAAGAGAGGATTCTGAAGTCTCCATGAACTCAGAAATCTCCTGTGTCAGCTTATAACCGTAGGTATCACCCTCCTGTAGGATATGGAGAACACATGCATCCAGCAGTCCTTTCTTCAACTGGGGATCCAAGAAGTCATCCTCCCTTCATAGCGAATACCACTCATTCTTTCGGAAAGCTCCCAGAACCGTTCTGCCACATCTGAGCGCTGGGAATAGCGGCTTGGCTTAAGTGGGGCGCAATCCTTCCAATATATTTTATCAGATTTGCGTGCATCTGGCTCAGTCGCAAGCCATGCAATGCAGTGGGCAGGTTGTTCTACCGGTGTGCCGCTTTTACTTCGTATTTCCCAAATTTTTTTTACAATGCCGCCTGTGCCCTTGAGGCCAATGCTTGTATTTACCAGCCCCGGGTCTACGGCAAATGCTTTTATTGCAATCCCTGCAGACTTAAGACGTCTGTTCAGCTCCGACATAAAAAGCACATTTGCCAGCTTTGTCTGTTTATAGGCAAGAAGGCAGTTGTAGTGCTTTCTGAGCATCACGTCTTTCCAGTGGATTCTTGTTCTGTAGTGGGAACCTGAGCTTACGCTGATAACCGTGCCTTCCTCGGATTGCGTCAAAAGGGGCAGCAATTCGTATGTCAGTCGAAACTGAGCCAGATGGTTTACAGCAAACTGAAGCTCGAAGCCATCGACTGTAGAAATATACCAGCTTGAAACAGTACCTGCATTATTTATCAGCACATCAATGTGTTGGAGACCATCTTGTGCAAGCTGGCCGCGTATATCCTCTGCCAGCTTTGACACCTCTTCGAGGGATGCCAGATTGGTAATCAAAAAATGAATTTTTGCGTCAGGGTTGAGTGCTCTAATCTCCTGCTCTGCTTGAGCACAGCGCTCCTGTGAACGACCTACGCCAATTATGTATAGCCCTTTGCAGGACAAATCCTTTACTGTAGCCAAGCCAATGCCTGAGCTGGCCCCGGTTATGATGATGACTTTCTCTTTCACTAAAAATACACCTCCAAGTTATAGTTTTACTCTAACATACTATCCGCATAGATTGTGCTGCGAAACTCAAAATATGTTGCATCGCAAAAGCCTTTACTGAGGATTACTGTTCACACTTCCAAGAAGTGCCCTTTTGCTCTGAGCAGATTTCCAGCGAGAGCCTACCACTCTTGCAATAATAGTAGGAGGTACCACAGAGCCTGCCGTCTTAAGCAATCTGTTCAACAGACCGGGTATATAGACTGATCTGCCCTTCAGTGCCGAGTCAATTGTATGGGCGGCAACATAGCCTACATTTTGAGTGGTAATTCTACCTGCAAAGCCCTGGGCCTCAATGGCACTGATGCATTCGGGCGTTGTTGGCATTCCTGCGGGGCACAAGGCTGTGACTGTTATATCAGAGGATCGCAGCTCTTCCCCAAGTGCCCGTGAAAAATCCAGTAAGAAGCGTTTTGATGAGGCATACATTGCTTTAACAGGCATTGGATAATAGGCTGCCAGGCTTGCAACATTGATAATCCTGAAGGTTCTTGAGCTGTCTCGCATTTTCATGATTTCATGAGTCATTTCAACGGTTGCCTCAATGTTCAGGCGGAGCATGGTACGAATCTGACTGCGTGTTCTTTCTGCAAAGGGGCCTTCAAAATCCAAGCCGGCGATATTTATCAGGAAATTGAAGCTAAAGCCCTGCTGGCGCATATAGTTAAAGAGCTCGGTCCTCGCCTCGAAGTTTGTTAAGTCGCAGCTGCGATGATATACGTTGATATTATAAGTGTTTGTAAGGCTTGCGGCCAGTATGCCCAGGGCGTTGTCCGAAAGGTCGGTCAAAAACAGATCCCAGCCGCGATTGGCGCACTCCACTGAAAACGCCCTTCCCAGTCCTCCTGTAGCCCCTGTAATACACACTAGGGATTTCATACTTCATCCACTCCTATCCGAGAAATTGCTATTGTAAAATATGTACAATATATCAGTTTAAAGAAATGGAGCCCAACAATTGTTGTCATACCTATCTTATATATAATACTATACAATGCATAGTATTGTG